>JAUVGT010000056.1 GCA_030593645.1 Deltaproteobacteria bacterium | reverse complement strand
ATGAGATTATCATGTACCAGTATAATAAATTTCCACTTGACACAATGGTATAATTATATTAAATGGTCAGACCATTCCTCGACAATTAATCACCATCTTGGTGTAACGTGTATGATTCTCCCCTTGGTCACAAAATATTAACAATAGTAAAAAACCGGGTCCAAAGGGCGCGTCATAGTCTACCCCCTTAAAGGAGTGATTAAAGCCGGGTCCTTTGGACCCGGCTTTTTACTTATAAGAACACGGTCTTAAGAGTACGTTGTGAATCTCATATCGAAATACCCATTTCACTAATAACCAACTCATCCCTCATCAAAGAAACCATTTATACCCGGATATTGACATAAAACTGATTTGATGGAAAAATAGTTTTCTATGGACAACACAAATAAAACGGTTATTATCGGCGGCGGAATCATTGGGGCACTTTCAGCTTATTTTCTTCGAAAAAAAGGCGGTTCAGTTACGATCGTTGAAAAAGAACAATTTGGAAACGGATGTTCCTATGGTAACTGCGGTCTGATCCATCCCACTCATGTTTTACCGTTGAGTATGCCCGGGGCCGTAATGACAGGATTGAAATGGATGCTCAAAAAAGATGCCCCGATTTATATTAAGCCGAGATTTGATTTTGGTTTCATCAAATGGCTGATTAATTTTACAGGAAAATGCAATAAAAAAGACATGTTTGATTCGGCAGCCGGTAGAAACGCGTTACTTTCAAACTCGATAGAATCTTTCAGCACTCTTATCCAGCAGGAAAACATATTATGCGATTGGGAAAACAAGGGTATCATTTATGCCTTCAAATCCAAAACAGATTTTGACCACCATGATCAAACAGATTCATGGATTAGTAAAATCACAAAGGGGGGTCAAAAACTAAATCGTCATACCCTGATAAAAATGGAACCGTTATTTAATGAAAATGTGATTGGCGGATGGTTTTATGAAAATACAGGACACCTGCGCCCGGATTTATTGATGAAAGAATTGAAACGAATATTGATCCGTATGGGCGTCAGTATTATTGAGAACACAGAGGTTAAAGAGCTGTCAAAACGAGACAACAGGGCGGTGGCTGTTAAAACAGAAGGAAATGAAATCGAAGCCGGGGAGTTTATTTTTACTGCTGGTGCATGGACCTCCAGACTGGATAAAGTGTTTGATTTCAAAATTCCAATTCAACCGGGAAAAGGTTATTCAATCACAATGGAAAGGCCTCAAAATTGTCCAGCAATACCTTGCATGCTGGAAGAAGAACGGGTGGTAGCGACACCATGGAAGAGCGGATATCGCCTTGGCGGTACAATGGAGTTTTCAGGGTTTGATGACACGCTTAATCAAAAAAGACTGAAATCATTGATCAGCAGTACCCGGAAATATTTCAAGAACCCAGAATATGAAGGGACCAAAGAAGAATGGTCAGGCTGGAGACCCATGACGTATGACGGGCTGCCTGTCATTGACAGGGTCCCCGGATTGAAAAATGTACTGGTCGCAGCGGGACATAACATGCTTGGTCTTAGCATGGCACCTGCCACTGGGAAACTGGTGAGTGAAATGATCCATCGGGAAAATCCTCATATCGATCCATATCCGTATCGAATTTCAAGATTTTAAAAACACAGCAAAATACCATGTCTGCCGAATCATCTCTTTGACATATACCATTAAAGGTCTGAAGACCTGAAGATATACCTTGCATTGCATCAAATATGTGTTAATAATATAAGTTATATATATTTTACTATAAGGTCTGAAGACCTGAACATAAAAAAATGGTTAATTTTATGATCACCGGTACTATTTTTAAAATTAAAAAATTTGCGATACATGACGGACCGGGTATTCGAACAACACTATTTTTAAAGGGCTGCCCCATGTCATGCTGGTGGTGCCATAACCCTGAAGGGCAGAAGTTTGAATCGGAAAAAATGATAAAGGGTGAAAACGGTTCAAACCAAAACGAATGGGTCGGCAGGGAAATGACTGTTTCAGAAGTCATCAGAGAGATCGAAAAAGATATTATTTTTTATGATGAGTCGGGAGGCGGGGCAACGTTTTCCGGTGGAGAACCCCTGTCTCAACCTGATTTTGTCGACCAGCTGATCATTGAATGTAAAAAGAAAGAAATAAATACATTGCTCGATACCACAGGGTTTGCGCCTTCAGACATTTTTTTAAATCTTTCAAGAAAAGTTGATTTTTTATTTTTTGATCTCAAACTGATCAATGACAAAGAGCATATAAAATACACCGGAATATCCAACCGGTTGGTATTGGAAAATTTGAAAATGATCAGTAAGGACAAGAAGCGGCCATCCATTCATATCCGGTTTCCCGTTATTCCGGGGATTACAGATACCAATGGCAATCCTGAAAGGCTAGCGGAATTTGTCAAATCACTGGATACGATACAGCATATCGATATTCTTCCGTATCACAACATCGCGAATGGAAAGTATCAGAGACTGGGTATGGAAAACAAACTCGCGGGTCTGAAACCGCCAGGTAATTCAGAAGTTGAGACTGTAATGAGTATTTTTAAATCATACGGTTTTAGTGTAAAATCAGGAGGATAAAATGAATGATCGAATCCGGAAATTGAGAGAACAGAGTCTGAAAGCAAAACCAAAATTATCTGCTGAACGAGCTGAACTGATCACCGAATTTTATAAAAGCGGTGTATCTATGAAGGAACCCGTTCCGGTGCAGCGCGCGCTTGCTTTTAAATTCATTCTTGAAAATAAAGCCATTTGTATCAATGATGGTGAACTTGTTGTCGGGGAAAGAGGACCGGCTCCAAAGGCCACACCCACATATCCTGAAGTATGTATCCACTCGATTAAAGATCTTGAGGTTCTTGATGCCAGGGAAAAGGTGGCTTTTGAATGCGATGAATCCACAAAAAAAATATACAGGGATGAAATCATACCGTTCTGGCAGGGGAAATCGATCCGTGAAAAAATATTTTCTCATATGTCCGGGAAATGGGAGGATGCATACCAGGCGGGTATTTTTACGGAGTTCCAGGAGCAGAGATCGCCGGGACACACGGTACTGGGTGACAAAATTTACAGTAAAGGGTTTGAAGAATTGAAAAATGAGATCGATATCTCTCTTCAAAATCTTGATTATCATCATGATGCAAAAGCACTGGATAAAGCTGAACAGTTGCGGGCCATGAATATTGCCGCGGCCGCAATGATTGTATATGCCGGAAGATATGGAAATGAACTGAATCGACTCGCAAAATCTGAAAATGATCCTGCCAGAAAAGATGAGCTGTTAACAATGGCCGGAATATGCTGTCATGTGCCGGCTAAACCGCCGAGGACGTTCTGGGAAGCCCTTCAGTATTACTGGTTTGTTCATGTGGGAGTCATTACTGAACTGAACCCATGGGATTCATTTAATCCCGGCAGGCTTGATCAGCATCTTTATCCATTCTACGAAAAAGAAATCCGTTCAGGTTCTATGGATAGGGAAAGGGTCATGGAACTGCTGCAGGCATTCTGGATAAAATTTAACAATCATCCCTCACCTCCGAAAACCGGTGTAACCGCGAAAGAGAGCAACACTTATGTTGATTTTTCGTTGATTAATCTGGGAGGTTTGAAAAGGGATAATACAGACGCGGTGAATGAACTCAGTTACCTTATTCTGGATGTCGTGGAAGAGATGCGTCTTCTTCAGCCCAGTTCGATGATTCAGTTAAGCAAGAAAAATCCTGACCGGTTTATAAAGCGGGCACTGAAAATAATCAGAACCGGTTTTGGTCAACCGTCGATTTTTAATGCGGATTCAATAGTACAGGAACTGGTCCGACAGGGAAAGACCATTGAAGATGCCCGGGACGGCGGCGCAAGCGGCTGTGTGGAAACAGGTGCTTTTGGCAGGGAATGCTATATCTTGACCGGTTATTTTAATTTGCCGAAAATATTTGAAATTACACTGAATAATGGCGTTGATCCAAGAACCGAACGGCAAATCGGTCTTCAAACCGGAAATCCACGTGATTTTGAAACATATGAATCGCTTTTTGACGCCTATGCAAAACAGGTGACCTTTTTTATTGATATCAAAATCAGGGGTAACAATATTATTGAAAGAATCAACGCCAAATACATGCCGGTTCCTTTTCTTTCACTATTGATTGATGACTGTATTCAAAACGGAATGGATTACAACGCCGGCGGAGCAAGGTATAACACCTCATATATTCAGGGAGTCGGACTTGGAAGCATCACCGATTCACTGACTTCCATAAAGTACAATGTGTTTGACAAAGAATTGTTATCCATGGACGAAATGCTTTGCGCGATGACCGATGATTTTGAAGGGCATAACGATTTGAAGCGAAGACTGCTCGACAATACTCCGAAATACGGAAATGATAATGATTATGCGGACAGTGTGATGAAAGATATTTTTGAATTGTTTTACCGTGCAGTAAATAAACGGCCGAACGCAAAAGGCGGTATGCACCGGATTAATCTTTTACCGACAACCAGCCATGTATATTTCGGCAGTGTGACAGGAGCCATGCCTGATGGGCGTAAAGCCCATGCGCCGCTCTCAGAAGGAATATCACCGGTACAGGGTGCCGATTTGAACGGTCCCACAGCCGTGATAAAATCAGCCGGGAAGATCGATCACATACGTACCGGCGGGACGCTGCTCAATCAAAAATTTATTCCCCAGGTCATAGAGGATCAGGAAGGAATGAATAAACTGACACATCTGGTCCGGTCATATTTTAAAATGGATGGCCATCATATCCAGTTTAACGTGGTGAGCAGTGATGTGTTGAAGGACGCACAGAACAATCCGGATGATTACCGGGACCTGATTGTCCGTGTGGCCGGCTACAGTGATTATTTCGTAGATCTCACATCAGAACTACAAAAGGAAATTATTAACAGAACAGAGCATGATGGATTTTAAAATCGTTCTGTGAGAGTAAATCATAACATGGAGGTTAATACAGGTGGTTACGGATGGTTTTTGAAACAATACGGAAAAATTCAGCACCGGAAATGGTGGCCGAACAGATTTTAAACAAAATCAAATCAGGCGAACTAAAGACAGGAGATACGCTTCCCTCTCAGAAAGAACTGGCTTTGGCACTGGGTGTGGGGAGGTCATCTGTACGGGAAGCCATTAATGCACTGGCGGTAATGGGATACCTGGAAGCCCTTCAGGGCAAAGGGACTTATGTCCGTGAAAAATTGCCTGATACAGATATATCAATTGATAAACTGAATGCGGCCTTTAAAACAGGATCCATGTTTGATTTAATGGAAGCAAGGGAACTCCTGGAGTGTAAATCGGCAACCCTGGCGGCGGAAAGAGCGGATAAAGAGCAGATTGAAGAACTCAAAAAAATACTCGAAGAAATTGAAAAAAGCAATGATGATTATCCTCGGTTTTTAGAAGCTGATTTTAACTTTCACACAAAGATCGCGGAAGCCACTGGTAATATTGTTATCGGTGAACTGACAAAGCTGATTCTTGAAAAAGTCGGTTTGCATCATTCAAAACTAAGAACCAAAAACTTATCTGAAGCATATTTTACAAAGTCGATCGGTTCAATCAAACAAATTATAAAATTCATAGAAATTAGCGACGATAAAAGCGCGGCGGTATGGATGCGGGAGCACTTGAACGCGATTAAGGGAGAATTAAAAGATATTATCGATACAGAATCTTAAACATTAAACCGATTGAAGCGGAGGAAGAACACGGATAAAAACAAAAATATACTCTCGCAAAGGCGCAGAGACGCAGAGGGGGATCCTGCAAAGCAAGCTTTGCAGGTAAAAAAATATTGATTTACTTTGCGGTCAAAATTGTTTCAGTATATGAAAACAATCCGAAGTTGGACCTTCCCACAGTAACCGCAACAGTGATTGTGCTCGATCATGTGACAGGTCTGCCCCTTGCGTTTATGGATGGAGACAGCCTCACAGCCCTACGTACCGGGGCAGCAGGGGGGGGGCTTGCCGTGGATCTCCTGGCGAGGGAAAATGTTGAAACCGCAACACTTTTCGGTGCCGGTGTACAGGCCCGTTCACAGCTTATTGCGGCAATGACGGTCCGGAATATCAAATATGTGAATATAGTCGATCCAGCATTAAAAGCGTCTGAGAAACTGGCTAAAGAAATTGAATCGCTGCCGTCAGCGCCAGAAATTAATATCATTCAGGACCCGGATGCGGCGGTTAGGGAAGCGGACATCATCATGGCAGCCACAAAAAATAATTATACATAAATGTATATATATGTTTTAACATTCCATATTGTATTTATTATCTTCACAATACGGAACAACGGGAGCCTTTGAACAGGAAATTACGGTTATGCAAATAAAAAGCTACAGCAGAAACATAGGTCATTGGCATATTACAATCGCGGGCTCGCCTGGGATAGTAAGGGGATGAAAAAGAAAGCCGCTGATGATTATAATAATTATTTAAGGATAGCTGATAAAAATGATGGGAGGGCAGAGGAAGTAAGGAGATGGATTAGAAATTTGGGTTACACCCCAAAGTATTAAAACGCCCGTTATTACTTGACGGTTTCGTAAAAAGTCCAACTTCTGCGTTGTGCTGCATTTCGCAATCATTCAACGTACTATAAGTACGCTTCATGATTACGAAATTTGCACGCCTTGAATTTGAACTTTTTATGAAACCGTCTAATTCGGACTTTTTACGAGACCATCATTACTTAATTCTAAAACAGGAAACAGGGACAGGTTGATAAAGAGCAATCAAATAAAAAACATACATTAATGTATATATATGTTTTAACATTCTATCTTGTATTTATTCTTTTCACAATACGGACCATCTGTTTGCATTTTTTTAACGGTTCGGACCTTCGGATCGTCGGGGTCTATTGGTTTTCTTCCGCTTTTTTATGAGCTCTCTTTCAAACTGGGAGGGCTGCAAATATATTAAAAAATAGCTCTCCTGAGGTCGTGGTGGTGTCTATGGCTCCATTTTCTAATGATTTGAAACCGATTTACGCAGTTTTATCAAGGGTAGTGTGAGTAAGAATCCAGATTTGATGGTTTCGTAAAAAGTCCAACTTCTGCGTTGTGCTGCATTTCGCAATCATTCAATGTACTATAAGTACACTTCATGATTACGAAATTTGCACGCCTTGAATTTGAACTTTTTACGAAACCGTCTAATTCGGACTTTTTACGAAACCATCAATAATTAATAATAGTTAGTTAGTGTCCGTCCACAAATGGTAGATTTTGGTTCAGAGCAAGGCTTGAGCAATTTTGAAACCGCAGGCATAGCGGGCTATGTCGAGGATTTCAAAAGAACGAAAACGCCGCTCCGGGCTAAAAGATGCCGTTTGTGGATGGGCACTAGTTAAGGGCCCCCTTAAGTAATCCCACGGTCTATAGCATCCAGCCGTAAATAATTGTTAATATCACAGTATAGACCATGAGAGCATAAACCCATTTACCGGAAAACTTTGGTGTTCGAACAGGAGCCAGGTTAAAAGCCGCCAGAGCCAGGAACATCACATATATAATGATCGAAAAAACCGTGGTATTGAAAAAACCTTCAAACAGAAAAATAAAAGCAAGGATCATAATATTGTTGTCAAGCGCTAGTCCCATATAAGTTGAACTATCAACCAGGCCGAAAACATTGAAATAACTTAGCCGTATTGCACTGGTGGCGACAATCACAAAGGCTCCCGGCAGGAACCATGGACTAAAATTACCATAGCATAAAAGAAAAAAAGCAGGACAGATTCCAAAGCTTACCATATCGATCAATGAGTCCAGCTGTCCGCCAAACGCCCGATGTTCATCCGTTCTACCCTTAATTCGGCGGGCAATGATTCCGTCACCCCAGTCAAAAAGAACAGCCCAGATCATCCCTATGAGTGCCGCCGGAAAATTTTTCAAAATAGCAAAGTATAGTCCCAGGACAGCACAGAAAAGCCCTGCAAGGGAACAGGTGTTTGGAAGATCTTTGGCAAAAAAAAGCATTCCGTGCTGATGGGAATGTTGATATTGTGAGTTGTTCATCATTATCTCTCTATTTATTTTTAGGACCCAGGATAGATACCAGTGCATCCACCAGGTTGGAATTTTCAGTTTTAGTACGGGAAGCAATGCGAATATAACGGGCAGCATCCGGCAATGTTTTCTCCTGACAGTGTTTTATGTACATGTTATATTCAATAAATAATTTTTTTGTCACTTCCGGACCACTTGCCCCGGAATCGGGCAGGCGGCAAAAAATAAAATTGGCATCCGGTTTATAAATCGTAATCCCCAAATTAGTTCTTAAGTCTTCATAAAGCGTGTCCCGGTCTTCCATAACCTGTGTACAGCTATTAATGAAATCTTCACGAAAATCGGGCAGAATTCTTAAGAATTCTTCAGCAAATCCATTAATATTCCAGATATGAATACCTTGACGTACAGCATTGGCAAATTGTGAATTTGCGGTCAGAAGATAGCCGATTCGAAGACCACAGATGCCATATGCCTTACTCATGCTTTTGAAAATGGCAATATTTGGATATCGCTCAATTTCATGTTCCATGGTTGTCTGATCCCTGTCCTCCACAAAATCAATAAAGGATTCATCAATAATCAGTTGACAGTCATGACTGGCCAATAGTTTTGCCAGGTGCATCAGATCGAACTTGGGAATGGCCATGGAGGTCGGATTGTTCGGAGTTACCACAACAGCAACATCTGCTTTTGCTTTAATGGTTTGAGCTGCAAACTTATCCACATCCAGATGAAAGGACGGGAATTCAAGTGGAAACTCTACGGCCCGGCCCGTTGGTGCAGCATTCACATATTCATTAAAAGAAGGCACAGGGACAATGACCTTGCGGGCTAAATGCCCTGAAACTATTTTGATGAGCTCCGATGCGCCGTTACCAACAACAATACGTTCAGGCGGTTGATTGATCAGGTTACCCACAAGAGCGGCAAGGACGTCCTGGGCAACAGGGTAATTCAGGACAAGGTCGTGGATTTGATTTTTAAAGCAGTCAAAAACGTCTTCCGGAGGAAAATAAAGGTTATACAGATACGCATGATCTATAAAATCATGTCGATAGTATCCACCATGCTGATCGGCAATAAATTCATATTTTTCTGCCTGGTTTTTGTAATCAGACTGTGCCATGAACACTTTCCTTCAAGTCTGCCTTGCGGGGGGGCAGGCCTGTATCTTTTAAACCATGAGTATCCATGCCATGAACCGGGAATGTTTCACGGAATTTTGAAGAAAACATCCTTTCAGCTGACACAAGATCCTCTATGGTGTCAATTTCATACCACGGTTTACCGTCAAAAAAAACGGTTTGAAATGATAAGCGCTTTTCAGCCACCATTTGGCCAAATACGGCTTCGTAATAGTCGTTTACTCTACCTGCCAAAATATACTGATTCAGTTTTTCGACAACCTTATGCCATGAAGAGAGAGAAAGGCTGTAAATATTGACGGTCTTATATCTTATCTCATCTGAAGAGTCGGCAGCATCGCTATGGAATGCAACAACCTTGTTCAATTGATTAATTGTGACCGTGGAACCATTTAGCCATGGCTGCATGCGTGCAACCGCAATCCTGCCTGGAGAAAGCATGCCAGTCAATAAAGACGGGTCAAAAACAATGTCGTTTTCAATCAGCAAAAAAGGCTCATTAATAATTTTCCGGGCCATCCATAGCGAATATATGTTATTGGTTGTATTATATAGCGGGCTAAAAACATATTCAATAGTCAGGTTACCGGCCCTGTTTCCCAAAAACTTTCGAATACAGTTTTCCAGGTGACCCGTGACCACAACCAGGCGTTTGAAACCATGTTGATTCAGGCTGGAGATCAATCGCTCCAGTATGGAAGTTTCATTAACCATTGTAAGGCATTTGGGAGAATTTTGCGTCAGTGGGTACAGACGGTTTCCTGTACCCGCTGCAAGGAGCAGGGCGGTTGTTACACGTTCTTTAATATAATGGCTGTTGTTTAGCATGTACCTCCTTTTTTTCATTAAGTTTGACGGTTTCGTAATCCGCCTACGGCGGATTACGAAACCGTTTAATTCGGACTTTTTACGAGACCATCACGTAAAATTACGATTTTTTACAGAGACGATTTTTTTATGGGGCAACAGATGGGTTTTCGCAAAAACAAAAAATCCCTGAACGGTATCCCGCCCAGAGACTTTAATTTTTCAAGTCACCAAGATGACTTTTTTAAAGTATATAAAACGGTTAATTATTGCGCGGTTACATTTGCTGCTGAAAGCCCCTTCCGACCTCTTTCGATAACAAACGAATAACCGCTTCATTCACAGATTTAAACCTGTTACATGGAAGGCGCCGATGTGATGCGCCAATACATCTTTCCCGTCTCCCTGTTCGATAAATTTAAGGCCTTTTGCACTATCAAACCATTTTACGATACCGTGATCCATATTGGTAATCTCCTGTTGTAGAAATAAAAAAATAATATCGGATTTAAGGGTAAAGCCACTTTTGTTGTCGAGGATATACACCTTGAGGACAAAACCTATGCACTTCACATAAAGCAGTGCCAGCCCGCCTACAATATAGGAATGCCGGTAAAAGTCAAGCACTAAAGGGACCAAAATCAAGATTGGTTATAAATGCAATTATATCTATAGGTTAAATGTGACGGTCTCGTAATCCGCCGTAGGCGGGCCAACTTCTGCGTTGTGCTGCATTTCGAAATCATTCAACTCCCCTGTTAAATAAAAAGACAGATTTAACAGGGCGGGTCCTATAAGTACGCTTCATGATTACGAAATTTGCACGCCTTGAATTTGAACCTTTTACGAAACCGTCTAATTCGGACTTTTTACGAAACCATCAAATGTGATAATCGGAAATTTTACGGTTTTGGACCAGCGGGGCATTTGAGAATTCCAGGCTCATTTCTTTTTTTCTCCATTGGCAAAATTCTTAATCATCATCTCACCTAACTCAACAGATCTTAACGTAGCCGCTTCCACCGCATTGATCAGGGTTGTACGTAACCCACCCTTTTCAAGAGTATGAAGACCGGCAATCGCGGTACCACCGGGAGATGTGACCGTATCTTTAAGCTGGCCCGGATGAATTTTTGTTTCGATTAAGAGCTTTGCTGCACCGAGAACAGTCTGGGAGGACAGGGATAGAGCATCCTGCCTGGAGAGTCCCATTTTTACACCTGCATCCGCAAGGGCGTCAACGATCAAAAAAATATAAGCCGGGCCGCTGCCGGAAAGACCGGTAATGGCATCCATCAGATTGTTTTCGTGTAGAAAAATGCATTTTCCAACGGAATTGAAGATCGACATGGCCAGTTGAATATCTTCTTTATGTGTGTGTTCACCGGCCGCAATGGCTGACGCGCCTTCATTGACAGCAACTGCGACATTGGGCATGACACGGATCAATCTTAAATCCTTATTTAAGCATGATTCGATCGCGGCCAGCGGTACTCCTGCAGCAATCGAAATAATCAGTTTTGACATATCCAGGTACGGGGCTGTTTCCCTTAACACCTGGGCCATAATTTGAGGTTTAATGGCGTATAAAATGATATCTGAGGTTTTCACCACTTCAAGATTGTCAGTTGTGGTAGCGACATTAAATTTTTCTTTTATCGATTCTAATTTATCTTCACTCGCATCAGAACAGATTATTTTTTCTGATGTGGACGAGCCTGAACTGATTAGTCCACTGATGAGCGCTTCTCCCATGTTGCCGGTACCGATGATCCCGATTTTTTTACTGTTTAACATTATAAAACTCCTTAACTAAATGAAAAAAACAAACTAAAATTTATGAAATAAATAGTCAAGCAGATAGTCTAAAATTATCTTGACAATTCTACTGGCGATTAATTATAATGGTTAAACCATTAGGATCGAAAAAAAACGGATTGTCCTTTATCAAGCAAAGACGAATTGTATAGAGCTTGATGCGTTCCCTTAAATTGATTTGTACTGGAAATGTTGAGAAAAACCTTATGTTTAGAGCAGCAAAACAAAACAGAATCTTTCAGGATGTGGTCGACCAGGTACAGGAGATTATTCTCTCCGGGAAGCTAAAAGCCGGTGAAATGCTTCCGCCTGAAAGAGAATTAAAGGACATGATGCAAGTCAGCAGGGGTACTCTGCGGGAAGCCCTGAGAGTACTTGAACACAAAGGCCTTATCGAAATTAAATTAGGAGTTGGAGGCGGTGCGGTTGTAAAGGATATCACTTTTGATCAGGTGAATGAAAGTCTTGCCCTTCTTATACGATATCAAAAGATTTCTCTGCGTCATCTCGCTGAATTCCGTGAAGGTGTTGAAGGAAGGATTGCGTCACTTGCCGCAGAAAGAGCAAAGCCGGATGATATTGTGAAATTGAATGATTTGCTTATTGAGGCAAAGAAGTATTCTGAAAAGGGGAATGATTTTCAAAACGAGTTCATCGAAGTCGATAAGAAAGTTCATCTCACCCTGGCTGAAATTACTGAAAATCCGGTTTATGTTTCGTTGCACCATACAGTACATGATAACATTGATCGCTATTATGAAAATTTTCTTAATATGAAAGAACGTGAACTCAAAGAAAATTACCAGGATCTTTGTGAAATTGTTAAAGCTGTCGAAAATAAAGATTCCGACGAAGCCAGAGATCTGGCGAGAAAACATATACTGAGATTTAATCATTATATGGTGAGAAGGGAAGTTAATTAAAGCATTGGGAATGAATATGGCTCAAAACAGAATAACAAAACATCCGATCCTTGAAATTCCGGAAAGAAATGAGATTGAATTTTTCTGGAATAATGAAAAATTAAAAGGGTATGAGGGAGAAATGATCTCTTCCGCTCTTTTTGCAAACAACATTAAGATATTTGGGCACCATGCCAGGGACAACAGTCCACAGGGCATGTATTGTGCGAACGGTCAGTGCTCTCAATGTCTTGTGTTTGCGGATAATCTTCCCGTGAAATCATGCATGACTCCTCTAAAACCCGGGATGGTTGTACAGAGTGTCGAAGGGCTTCCCAGACTTCCCTGGGAAGATGATCCTGTTACCGCAAAAAAGGACATCATTAAAGATGTGGAAGTACTCATAATCGGAGGAGGGCCGGCTGGTTTGTCAGCAGCGGTTGAATTGGGAAAACTGGGAATTGAAACTCTGCTGATCGATGATAAAGACAGGCTGGGTGGAAAACTTGTACTTCAGACTCATAAGTTCTTCGGGTCTGTTGAAGATTCATACGCAGGGACCCGGGGGTTCAAAATAGCGGAAATCATTCAGGAAAATCTGGATGAACTTGAATCGGTTGAAGTGTGGCTCGAAACCACGGCAGTTGGAGTTTTTTCCGATGAAATTGTCGGGGTTGTTACCGATGGGGGATATCGAAAAATCAGACCCGAAAAAATCCTTGTTGCTACAGGGGCAAGAGAGAAAATGCTTGCCTTCCCCGGGAATACACTGCCCGGGGTATATGGTGCAGGTGCTTTTCAAACACTTGTGAACAGGGACCTTGTGAAATCTTCCGAAAAAGTATTCATTGTCGGCGGCGGGAATGTCGGCTTAATCGCAGGATATCACGCAATCCAGGCAGGAATTGATGTGATAGCGCTTATCGAAGCGCTGCCGAATGTCGGGGGATATAAAGTACACGCGGATAAGCTGATTCGGTTAGGAGTGCCTGTCTATACGAGCCATACCATTGTCTCAGCAAATGGCAAAGAAAATGTGGAATCGGTCACCATAGCTGAACTGGATAACAACTGGAAGATTGTGCCCGGCACAGAAAAAACGTTTGAAGTCGATACACTTTTAATTGCTGTCGGGCTGGCAGAAGTTAATGAATTTCATCTAAAAGCCAAAGAATGGGGTATGGATGTATACTCAGCGGGCGACGCACAGGAAATCGCAGAGGCATCCGCGGCCATGTTTACCGGTAAAATCGAAGGGCTGAAAATCGCAAAATCCCTTGGGAAATTTGATCAGGAGATACCCGCAGAGTGGGATGAAAAAGCCGGGATATTGAAATCAAAACCGGGGAAACCTGTTGCCGTCAGTCCTCCTGAAGAAACAACAGGTGTATTGCCTGTATTTCACTGTTTTCAGGAAGTGCCCTGTAATCCTTGTACTTCTGTATGTCCTGAAAATATAATCCGGACAGAACATGATGCAATTACAGGGCTGCCGTATATGACGGAAAAAGATAAATGTGAAGGATGCATGGCCTGTGTTGCGGTTTGTCCGGGACTGGCCGTCTCCCTGGTGGATTATCGAAAAGATCCGGATCGGCCAACGATTACGCTTCCCTATGAAATTCGGAGAGAAAAGGTTACCAAAGGAAAAAATATAACCATTACTGATTCAGATGGAAAGTTATTAGGAATTTATCCTGTAAAACGGGTTGTAGCAAACAAAAAGAAACATCCCGGTACTCTTCTCGTGCAGGTACAGGTTGAAAAAGAAATCGCAAAAAAAGCAATCGGGATTCTTATGCAGGAAAGTGCTGCAGAGCCTGTACTTTTTAACCTGAAAGAACCGATAGCAGATGATGCGATGGTTTGCAGGTGCGAAAGGGTCAGTGCCGGAGAAATAAGGGCAGAAATCAAAAACGGGATTAGAGACATGAATCAGCTGAAAGCGCTGACCAGGGCGGGAATGGGGGCATGCGGTTCGAAAACATGCCGGCCGATGGTTTGGCGGATTTTTCAGGAAGAAGGTATTCATTTAGAAGATATCACGGATCGGGTGGATCGGCCCCTGTTTGTTGAAGTCCCACTGGGTATTCTGGCCGGGATAGATGGGAGTAAAGAAAATGAGTAAATATGATGTAATTATTGCCGGTGCCGGATCGATTGGCGTGCCCGCAGCAATGGCGCTGGGGAAAATGGGAATAAAAACACTGGTACTGGACCAGCATCCCTCTCCCGGACAAGGTGAAAACAAGCACGCAATTGGCGGGGTCCGGGCAACACATTCTGATCCTGCAAAGATCCTCCTGGGACTCAGATCTCTTGAGGTCTTTTCGACCTGGGAAAAAAAATATGGGGATAATATCGAATGGCTGAAAGGCGGATACCTGTTTCCGGTATACAGGGAAAAAGAAGAAAAGGCTTTAAAAGGTATCCTGCCCATACAAAAAAAATATGGGCTGAATATCGATTTTATTGATTCCGACCAGGTAAAGGATATCGTTCCGGGAATCAATGATACCAATCTCACTGGCGGTACTTTTTCACCGGAAGACGGGTCTGTTTCTCCGCTATTGGCAATTAACGCTTTCTATCGAAAAGCCCTTGAAAAAGATGTCTGTTTCGAGTTTAATACAACAGTTGATAAAATAATTGTCGAACAGGGAAAAGCTGTCGGAGTTTATTCGGGTAACGAAAAATTTGAAGCGCCTGTTGTGGTAGATGCCGCAGGTGCGTATTCGAGAAAACTCTGCAAAACTGCAGGCGTTGACATTCCGGTAATACCGGATTCACATGAGGGCGCAATTACAGAACCGGTACAAAATTTTTTTAAATGCATGATTGTTGACTTGAGACCGGAGCCGGGATCAAAGAATTTTTATTTTTATCAGAATGGTCATGGGCAGGTTATTTTTTGTATTACACCCGATCCGCCGATTGTCGGTATGGACAAAAGAGAGACTTCCGTTTTTCTGCCCCAGATCGCAGCCAGAATGCTCACTCTTATACCGAGGCTGAAGAATTTAAGAGTCAGAAGGGTCTGGAGGGGTTTGTATCCGATGACACCCGATGGCTTTCCGATCGTGGGCTGGAACAGAGAGGTCAAAGGCTTATTGCATGCCACAGGCATGTGCGGACAGGGCTTTATGCTTGGACCTGGAACCGGAGAAGTAGTGGCAAGGGCGATCAATAAATCCGGGACAGATGAGGATAAGGTCATATTGGATCAATTAACACCATACAGAGAGTTTGCCGGTACCGGAGAAGCGCTGAAATAGTAGTAGACTCAATTTCTAATTTATTTCATCAAATAAAACCTGGTCCTTTGGGCCAGGTCAGAGATAAATGGCTCTGCCATAAGAAATAAATCAAAGTGACTAAAGTGAGCTAAAGTGCACTAAAGTTCCGTCGCCGCTAAAGCTATGCGGACAGTTCCCA
>JAUVGT010000427.1 GCA_030593645.1 Deltaproteobacteria bacterium | reverse complement strand
GCTATGGCGGACAAGCCGGAGTCGCTATAAGCTCCATCTTTTAAATAAAAACAGACAGGATTCATTAACTTTAGGCATTTTAGTCACTTTAGCGCACTTTAGGCACTTGTTAAATCCCCTTAGAGGGGTGACCCACCGCCGGGCGGACAAGTCAAAGCCGGGCCCTTTGGACCCTGATTTTTACTAATGAGTACCGGAAAAGGAGAAAGGTTTTGGAATTACTGGAAATTGAAATTAAATACCACCTTGATGATTTAAAGCGCATGCGTGAGAAGATTGTCAAACTTGGTGCGAAAAGCCGGGGGCGTTTTATTGAAACCAATATACGTTTTGATGATCAGGATAACAGCCTGATGAAAAAAAAATCTCTTTTACGTCTGCGTAAGGATAATAAGACAACTCTGACGCTTAAGTCCAGACCGCCTTTAGAGGATGACCAGTTTAAGATATTAAAGGAACTTGAAGTGGGGGTCAGTGATTTTTCGACTATGAATCAAATCCTGAATGATCTCGGTTATGAGAAAAAGCAGGTTTATGAAAAATTCAGAGAGACTTTTTTATTGGGTCAAGCTGTTATTTGCCTGGATTCAATGCCCTATGGAGATTTTTTAGAAATTGAGGCAAAAAAAAATGAAATTAAAAAGATCGCCGCAGACCTTGAACTGAAATGGGACAGGAGAATCATTCTAAACTATCTGGAAATATTTGATATAATAAAAGATAAGCTGGGGCTGACCTTTACAGATATGACATTTATAAATTTTAAGGGAATCAAAGTCAACAACCGGGAATTCTATCATCTTTTTTACGCAGACCACCCGAATAGAACGTAAATTATTCGATTAGATTTGTGCCATTGTCTTCTTCCGGCGGTGTCTCACTACCATCTTCATCTTCCGATGGTGTCTCACTGTTTTTGACCGGTATGGGTGAAGGTTCAACGGTTTTGACAGGATCGTTATTTTCTTTCGAAGGTATGGCCTCTTCCGGAACTGTATCATCTAAGCTGGATGGAGGAGGGTCAGTTTTGTCAGCCGGAGCCTTTAAAACCGGTTTGGATGTTTTCTTATGGATGACTCTCAGGCTGGCTCCAACCGGGTATTCTTTTTCCATCAGCAAACGTCCATTTTTAGAAAATACATATACAGCAGCAGTATGAAACTGGTCCGGGTGCTTCTGAATATTCGTGCGGTGTTTTATGGTTTTTACGTATGAGATCGAAAAATAGCGGCCTTTTTTTCCTGTGGGGTTACCTGAAGACAATTTGACTTTGGGAAGAATCAGCCATCTATTTTGATCCTTTTCATATAGATTTTTTAATAGAACCACTGTTCTGCCTGAAACCGGTCTGTTTTTTGGGGTGGTATTTTTTATATTGTACTGGACTTCCAGTAAATTCCGGTCCGGCTCATAAAATATCATGAATCCATCCGTGATGACACTTTCCTTTGGCAGATCAGGAACAGCGGTTTTGGGTTGTGCCTGCGTGCTGCCGGATTGGTTCGCGGAATTTTCTTTCTGATTGTCCCGGGTACCGATTCTATTCTCAGCATTCCTCCTTTTCAGATTTTCCACGCGTGATAACCCGATCGCGATTTCTTTACGCAGCGACCCGACCAGATTCTTTGTATTATCAAGATCTTCTTTCAGGTTTTTATTTTCAGAAAACCTGGTCATACAATAGTAGGAAAGAAAACAGGATAGAACGATAGATACCAGGAATATCAGAACGGTTGATATGACAAGCCCCCTGAAGTGTTTCAATGTGATGGTTTTCCCGCGGTCACTGATAAACAGGAGTGTCCAGTGTTTAGTTCTCTTTTCAGTTTTTTGAGGGCAGTATGGGCTTGAACTTTTTGTCATCAGGTCTTCCTTTGGTCATGTCGCATAATAGTCATATTATTCTGGTTTTACTGTCCGTACTTTAACAGATTCCCCCTTTTGTGCGCCAAGGATGTACTTTGCGTTTCCGCGGTTTACCGCTATTTCGAGATATCCGCGGCTTCCGATAACAGCCAGCTGTTGTTGGGGTCGAACGGACGCGTAATTCATCGACAGACCGGATATACGGGTTTTCCCTGCGATGATTTCTATTTTATTCGCTGATGAAGTTTTTAAAATATTTTCAATGTCATGTAAAGAAATATTTGTAATTAGATTACCAAAACGATCTATTGATATTATATTCCCCATGACTGCGTATTTACTTAAAATTTTGGGTACCGGAATATCGATCTGTTTTATTTTATCCCGGGATAGAGGCGGCCCCAATTTTTTTATATTCAAACCTTTTGATATATGGGCACCCACTGGCGCGAAAATATCCCGTCCATGAAAAGTGCGGCTGACAGGATTGAGAAAAAAATCTGAATTTTCAACTCGTATCACCGCGCCAATGTGATCATCCTTTAAGATTAGTGTCAGTACACCGTTATCAGGGGCAAGAAAAACATGATCATTTTTTTCGAGAGCGATAATCGCCCGATTACTGCCCACACCGGGGTCGACAACGATGATATGTACAGTGCCGGGAGGAAAATAGTGATAAGAAGATGCGATGACGTAAGCGGCCTGTATGATGCCCTGGGGCTCAAGATTGTGGGTAATATCAACAATTCGGGCAGACGGGTTAACCGTGTAGATAACACCTTTCATGATGCCGGCATATTCATCTTCTGTCCCGAAATCCGTTATTAGCGATATGATTGACATGGCATTATAAAAATCCGAAGCGATATATTCAAAAAAGTTTCTTCTGTACATTAAAGCCCAGGTGGCTGTAAGCCACTTCAGAGGCTTTTCGTCCTGAAGAAGTTCGAATAATGAGCCCGGTTTTAAGTAAGTAGGGCTCCACAACATCTACAAGAGTGTCTGTCTCTTCCTGCAGTGTTGCCGCTATGGCATCTATTCCCACTGGGCCGCCGCTGTAAAATTCGATGATTGTTTTTAAAAAACGTCTGTCAAGACCGGTTAATCCTTTTTCATCCACTCCTTCAAGTGCCAGGGCCGCGTCGACGATCTTTTTGCTGATGATTCCATCCGCCCTGACCTGGGCATAATCCCTGACCCGTTTTAAAAGCCTGTTAACGATCCTGGGTGTTCCCCTGGATCGTTTTGAAAGTTCAGCGGCACCTGTGTGGTCTATTTCAGTATTGAGAAGGGCTGAGGATCTTTTTGTAATTTTGATAAGATCGTCTGCCTCATAGAAATCAAGGCTTCTGAAAATACCAAAACGATCACGGAGCGGGGCAGAGAGAAGACCCACACGGGTGGTTGCTCCAACCAGTGTGAAACGTTTTAAGCGGTACCGATGACTTCGTGCGTGCGCGCCCTTATCAAAAATAAAATCAACCGCAAAGTCCTCCATGGCCGGATACAGGAACTCTTCAACAGCTTTGGGGGTTCGGTGAATTTCATCGATAAAAAGGATGTCCCCATCTTCAAGGTGTGTCAGGATCCCGATGAGATCACCGCCTTTTTCAAGGGCCGGGCCTGAAGTAATCGTCAGGTTGCCGCCCATTTCGTTGGCGATAATATGCGCCAGGGTGGTTTTCCCCAGCCCCGGGGGGCCGTGGAACATCACATGATCAATCGGTTCATTTCTTTGCTTTGCGGCCTGGATGGCGATTTTAAGCGTTTCAACCACTTCAACCTGCCCAACATAGTCAGCAAGTCTTTCCGGACGCAATGACAAAATACCCGGATCGTGGTCATCCGGTACGCATTCCCCGGAG
>JAUVGT010000304.1 GCA_030593645.1 Deltaproteobacteria bacterium | reverse complement strand
TTCAGTGATGATGGATGCGGATTCCCTGAGGACATGATCAACAATATATTTGACCCCTTTGTCAGCACAAAGCTAAATAAGAAAAATGCAGGCTTGGGGCTTTCGATCGCTCAGCACATTGTGGAACTTCATAATGGGATGATATACTGCTCAAGCAGTGATCATAAAATGACCTGTTTTAATATAAGGTTTCCTCTTTTTCCAGACACATTCGACAAAACTCAATAAATAACAATGAAAACATCTATGATGTTGTCATCCAAACGTGCAACCCATTGCACGTTTTTCCCCCTGATTGTTACACCTGTTGCACAATGTATATTGCGGGCAGGATCAATTCAGGTATCGTTATTGAAACAAAAAGCCCGGGCCTCTTAAACAGGGCACTGATTTATAAATTACCCCATGGTCTTTTTACTGAGAAAAAACTGGCACATTTGTTGCTGATAAAACGGGTCGGAGCAATAAATAGATCAGATGTATTTTAATTCTGATATGATCAGTCAAGGACTAAAAGGAGGAGTCATGAAACGATTTATTATTTTATTAATGGCCGTTGTATTTTTAATCAGTCTTCCGCTTGTTTCTCCAGGAGCGAAAAAAAAACCGGAAGCTGCCGTGTGTTTTCCCGGAACCGTGGAATTTTTTAAATCACAAAAAGTCGGGATGGACAAAGCCGCAAAGCAATTCGGATTGAAGCTGATTTACGCTGACGCGGAATGGGATGCGGGTAAACAGCTGGCGCAAGTTGAAAATTTTGCTGCAAAGGGTGTGGATGTCATCCTGTTATGTGCCGCGGATAATGAAGCACTGATGCCCGCTGTCGATGTTTGTAAAGAGGCGAAAATTCCTTTGATTACATTTACAAATGTTTTAGGACCAAACCCGGACGGTAAACTTGATGGCGTGGTTTCATTTATCGGAACAAATGAAATCAAGCTCGGTCGACTTTTGGGAAAAATGGCCGAACAGCTTCTTGGAAACAAATCGGCCAATATCGTACTGATTGAAGGCGCACCGGGAACCCCGGCTCAGAGGATGCGGACCCAGGGATTTAAATCGGTTGTCAAACGCCATAAATACTGGAAAATTGTCTACAGCCAGGGCATACCGGCCTGGACAAAAGAAGGTTCACTGGCGGCAATGGAAGCATTTTTGCAAACCGGTAAATCAGTTGACCTCGTAACCACGCACTGGCATGCTGCCGCTTCAGCCGCGGCCCAGGCCCTGGAAGAGGCAAAATATAATAAAAAGGTATTTATTACGAGCCTTGAATTTTCCAGGGAATTAGTACCTTTCATCAAACAGGGTAAAGTGGACATGACGTCCTCATACTCCGTTGAAGGTGTCGGCTTTGAAGTTGTTGAAGCCGCATCCAAACTTTTAAAAGGTGAAAAAATACCTGTATTTATCGAAGCAGACGTAACCATAGTATCCAAAGACAATGTAGACAAGGTCAAACCGATGTTCTGATTAGGTGACGTAATGGAGTATCGGAACTGATTCATTCCGGTATTCCATTATCCATGGCTGCATCACTATTTTTTATGAGTCCATATTCGATTAACACACAAATATATATCGGACAAAACGAGGAGCGTTCGTTTTCTTTTGATGATATTAAGAAGAAAATCATCACAGCTAAAGAAAAAACCGGTTTATCACGTTTGATGATCTGGAGTGTAAACACCGGGTTGTCAAAAGATATAACCGCAACCTGCCGAGAAAACGACATCATACCCTATTTATGGTTTCCGGTTTTGGCGGATGTACCGACTTACCAGCCGGATGTCAATGATCTAGTTCTGACAAGCAGCGGCCGCAGGGGGTCTGGTAAAACCGGCAGATGGAAAGTGCTGGGAAAAGGAGATGAAAATTTTCTTTTTACCTGTCCAAACAATCACGATGCAATCGATCACATATTTAAAATATACATCAAGCGATTAAACGATATCAAGCCTGACGGTGTCATGTTAGACAGGATACGCTACCCATCATTTGTAAATGGTTTCGAATCACTGTTTACATGCTTTTGTGATCATTGCCAAAGAAGATTTTTCATTGAATATAATTTTAATCTGAATGTGTATAAGAAAATATTCACCGGGTTTCTAAACCGACTCAAGGATTGTGATATTAAACAATTAACAGCATTCGATAACCCGTCATCGATTTGGGACCATTCGGAGCTGAAGGAATTTTTTAAATTTAAGCAGAACAGCGTTTTTAATGTCGTCAGTCAATTCAGTAACTACGCACGCAGTCTGGGGCTTAAGGTCGGTCTCGACCTCTATTCGATTACACTGGCTCCGGTGGTATCTCAAAATTACAGACTTCTAAGTTCATTATGTGACTGGATAAAACCGATGACCTATTGCCGCGGCATCGGACCGGCAGCCTTCCCCTTGGAAATCGTTTGCCTGGCTGATGCTTTTGAGACGTTGAGGCCGGAACTGGAAAAACAGCAGATACATACAATTTTACAAAACATCACAGGCTGGCCCTTGCCAATCGATATGGGAAATAACCTGTTAAACCAAGGGCTTCCTGAGGAAACCCTTGGAATCGAATTGAAAAGGATTAATGATCTTAATATTGAACCCCATATCGAAATCTACCCGGGTATTGAGGCGATTAAGAATAAAGAATTTAATATAGAAATATCAGAGTCTATACTCGATAAATACTTCCAGTATATCGCTGGCCGGGTCGATGGTTTAATGGCGTCCTGGAACCTGCTCTACATCCCGGATGAAAATCTTGAATTCATGGGAAAATATTTTAATTAAACATATGACGCATTCAGACACAATATTAACCATTAAACATGTTTCAAAATCGTTCCCGGGTGTAAAAGCCCTGGATAAAATCAACCTTGAATTGAAACGTGGAGAAGCACACGCGCTTCTGGGGGAAAACGGGGCCGGAAAATCGACTTTGGTTAAGATTATTTCCGGCGTTTACAAAAGGGATGAAGGAGATATTGGAATTAATGGAAAGGCCTGTCATTTTAATTCCCCGAAAGACGCATTTAATCATGGAATCAGCATCATTCATCAGGAAACAAGTCTGATTCCACCATTGACAGTCATTCAAAATGTTTTTCTCGGAATTGAATACTCAAAATCGATTTTCAATATTCTTGATGATAAGAAAATATTGGAAAAATTCAATGAAATCTGCTCAAAACTAAATTTTGATCTCCCACCCAACCTCAAAGCACGGTACCTGAATGTGGCCGAACAAAAAATGGTGGAGATCCTGAAAGCTATGGTTCATAACGCCTTATTTATCATCATGGATGAACCCACCGATTCTCTGGCTGAAAACGAAATAGAGAGATTATTCAGTATCATTAAGGATCTGAAAAAAAACAATATCACCATACTCTATATTACGCATTATCTTGATGAAGTATTTAAAATCTGTGACAATCTGACTGTCTTAAGGGATGGAAAAAAAATTGACAGTGTCAGCACCGCCGATGTCAACCAGAACGATATCATTAAAATGATGATCGGTCAGGAAGTAATTGAAGTTACTCCATCAAAACAACCCGCAAATCACAACCCGCCTGTGATTAGGATAGAAAATCTGTTTCAGAAAAACGTGATCAACGATGTCTCATTTAACGGTTATCAAAATGAAATAATCGGAATTACAGGTGTAATCGGCTCCGGTAAAACAGAACTGGCCGGCTTGATCTTCGGAGCGACCAGACCGGATTCCGGGGCCATTTATATAAATGAAACGTTGTGCCGAATTCATTCTCCTGAAATCGCAGTTCGAAAAGGAATCGGTATGCTTCAGGAAGACAGAAAAAATTTTGGGCTCCTGCTTGAACATGAAGTCTATAAGAACATCACACTTTCCGCCCTCGATAAATTCACAAAAAACATGATCGTGTCAAAAAAAAATGAACTGAAAAAAACATCAGAAATGGTGAGAAGACTGAATATAAAAATTACCGATTCCTGCCAGATTGTAAAATATTTAAGCGGCGGCAACCAGCAGAAGCTGGTTATCGGTAAATGGCTCGTTGCTGATCCTGAAATTTTAATAATGGATGAACCGACCAGGGGTATTGATGTGGGATCAAAATCGGAAGTCTATAATATAATGCGCGAACTGGCTGATAATGGAACCTGCATCATTTTTATTTCGTCTGAAATACCTGAAATTGTTAAGGTATCGGACAAGATACTTGTCATGAAAAAAGGAAAAATCCATTCTGAATACACACGGGGTGTGACTCAGGAAGAAATTATACGCGCGCTTTTGGAGGGAAATAATTGATGAAGAACGTTAAAGACATGCTTGATAATATATGGGAAAAAAGAAAAGGGTTCACATTAAAAAAATACGGGATCATGATTGCCTTAATTATCATCAGTATTATTATTTCAATCACCACCCCGAACTTTTTAACCGAAAGAAATATCATGAATATATTACGCCAAAGCTCCATTATCGGTGTAATGGCAATCGGAACCACATTTGTTATCATCAGCGGGGGGTTTGACATCTGTGTTGGTTCACTCCTTGCCCTTGCCGCAGCCATGTGCCTGGGGCTCCAGAATTACATGCCGTGGTACATTGCCATTTTTGTCGTTCTGGCCATGGGTGCTTTTGTGGGATTTATAAACGGTTTTTTAACGGCCAAAATAAAAATTGTCGCGATTATCACGACACTCGGCACCATGACGATTTTAAGAGGCATAACCTATCTTTATACCGGCGGGTATTCAATCATTGGTAAAAATCCTGATTTTAAATTTATCGGGTCCGGATATATTGGTCCGATTCCGTTTCCTGTGATTATACTTTTTGTGATGGTTATTTTCTGGCAGTTTGTTTTAAGTAAAACAAAACTCGGACGGTATTCATGCGCAGTGGGTGGAAACAAAGAAGCCACAAGATTATCAGGTGTCCCGGTTAATTTTTATCATATCATGACATTTGTCATCGGCGGCTTAATGGCCGCCATGAGCGGAATTATATATGCTTCCAGGCTTAACTCCGCCACCCCGCTCGCGGGTGTGAATTATGAAATGGACGCGATCGCCGCAACCGTCATTGGCGGTACCAGTGTATCCGGGGGAGAAGGGAGCGTGATCGGCACATTAATCGGAGTTTTATTACTGAATATTCTCGGAAATATGTTCAACCTTCTAGGTGTTCAGGTATATATTCAATACATTATTAAAGGAGCAATTATATTAGCTGTTGTGGGTTTTGATTCCTATTCCAAGGCCAAAGAATGACGGTTCCGTAAAAAGTCCAACTTCTGCGTTGTGCTGTATTTCGCAATCATGCAACGTACTATAAGTACGCTTCATGATTACGAAATTTGCACGCCTTGAATTTGAACTCTTTACGAAACCGTCTAATTCGGACTTTTTACGAGACCATCAAAGAATAGAACTGAAATTTACAAAATTTTTAAGATCAAATCTGACGGTCTTGTATAATCGGATTTGCGACTGACCCCAGAAAACGATTTTATAGTTACACTAAAAGCAAGCTCCCTGGCAAAAATAGATCATATCACAGGATTATTAGAACCCGCCCATCTGGACTTTCAAGAGAAAACATGATACAATACTGTCATTTATTTTTCACGCGCTGTTAATTAACCGCTGTAATCCATACAAAAAAATAGAACTATATGAGTGATTGAAATACATGTACAAGGGAGTAAACATGTTCAAAAGAGTGTTACAGATGTTTGTTCTTTTAATTATTTATGTTCTGATAGTCCTGCCAGACATTTCTATGGCATTTAAACGGGATACACGCTGCCAGATTTTAAAAGACGCTATCTATCTAAGCCCGAAACCATTAAGGGATTATTTGATCAAAAATTTCCAGGAAGTACATGATGGGTTACACTTTATTGATAGAAACAGAAACCTGGTAAGCGTCAATGACCAGGACTGTATCCCCCGTTTTGCAAGACTTCATTATAAAAACCTGGGTAAAATGCTGAAAAAAGCAACTTATGAAGATGATTATAACGCGGCACGGAGTTTTGGACTTGTGGCCTGTTTTGTAGCCGAAACCATATCACCGGAC
>JAUVGT010000100.1 GCA_030593645.1 Deltaproteobacteria bacterium | reverse complement strand
TGATTTCCGCTATTACGCTTTGGCTGATGGAATAAGCGTCATATTTAAGCGTGTTGGCAAAGGGCCGTTGCACCCCAGGGGGCACAAACCGGTACCATCTCCTCAGCTTTCACTTTGGTGAAAAAATGGGTGAACTCCTCTAACATGTATCCCAGATGTTCCCAAACCATCTTTTTTATGATGTTTTATACGGTTACACGATGAAGAGAGTTACAAATTTGACATTAGGAAGTCAATAATTTTTCTGATTCCTGTGACGATCTACCCCTAAATGGGTCTAATTACCCATTAACCAATAAAACATGGTGTAAACGAAAAAACGGCCTCCTGAGAGGCCCATATTTAAACGATATTTAAAAGACAAAGGCTTTAGCACTAAGGAAATCGCGTGTCTTTGAAGACAACAGGTAATGCTTGAATTCATTCATGACATTTCCTCCTTTCGTTGGGGTTGTTATGCAGTTTCTATATAACAGGCCGATATGGAACAAAAAGCAGCTTGGATATTTTTATTACATTTTTTTGAAAAAGGTGAAACACAATAATATTGTTGATAATATTTGAATATCTGATAGGAAAGAAAGGGCTGGAGAACAAAACTTACTTTTAATGCGCATGGATATTGCATTTTTCATGTGAACAACCCTATTTGGGTTATTCACATGAAACTATCCAATGAATTTGTTATATTTTGAAGTTATATGGTGAAAGGATGATTAAAAAATCAATTTTTAAACTCTTTCAGCTTGGAATTTTGTTTAGCGTATTATTTTCTAATTCACTTAACGTATTTGCTGAGAACAATATAAAAGTAGTACCGGCCCCATCATTAATCATTCAGATTGTTATTTTTTTTATTTTAGTTGGCGGGATATACTTTCTTCCATCAATTGTAGCATTATTTTCACTAAAAAAGCGCAAACTATCAAAGGGTGCTTCGATACTATGGGCAACTATTGTTATATTATTCCCGTTTTTAGGTACAATGGCTTTATTTATAGTTGATCCCAAGAATGTAGATGATAATGATAATTCAAATTAATATTATTTTTTGAAGGAATATCTGTTGGAATTTACCAATATTTATAGAGTATTTAACTTTATAATTTTTATAGGTTATCCGGTTGCATCAATATCTGCATTTATTTCTCTGAGGAAACGAAACTTGTCTGATATAAATTCTGCAATTTGGACATTAATAATTTTACTAATTCCAATAATAGGCACAATAATTATGTTCGCTGTTAATCCAAAGCAGAAGTAAATACGTGAATAGTAATTAATATAACGTGTAAGTTCAGGCAACAGCCAGATCCTAGCGGTTTTGGTTGTTCGAATTAAATTGGGAAATTATTGCTTATAGAAACATTAGGGAGAGCTCTGGCTGTCCCTGACTACGCAGTTAGCCTGCAGGAAAAATATATGGGAAAATATTATATCTTTAATTTCAGACACAAGGAAATGAAAGATTACGATAAATTAATTGCCTTCGAAGAAAAACTTGAAACAATGCTCCCAACAGATTGTTCCGTCGATGGACATGAATTTGGCGGCGGAACAATGTCATTGGTTATTGTATCTAAATCAGGTGAAGATTTACTAAAATTGATCATGGATCTCATCCGAGCTGAATTTATCTTGAAACCAATTGACCATGATATTCGCAATGCCTTCGCAGTACGCAAGGATTGGAATTCTGGTGATATTTTAATGTCAACTTTATTGAATGGTCAAAACATTTTTGGCAGATTTCTTTCCCATGACAAGGCAATAGGTCCAGTAATTATTGTTTATGATACTATGGGAAAAAATTCAAATGACTTGACCGATTTAATTGCATCACCAATTATAATCAGAGCAACGGGTATGCACCCGGAAGTGGCTTCAAATCGTGAATGGATTGTTGTTGGTAATATTCCTCTTACGCAAAAAGAAACTGACTTGGCGGCTGATGCCCCCGGCATTATTTCAGGTACTAACACCCAGTTGTTGGCAGCAAACATTCATTACGGACTATCAAATGAAAGCGTGTTAGATATCGATAACTACCTGAATACAGACGGTCACCCTATACCAGCATCTTTTTATTTTGGTGAGCACCCATTTCCAGCGGAAATTGAAATGCTTTTGTTGAAACATAAGGACAATGAATACTTTTTGGATGACATCTGGATGGACGCAATTGATTGGGCTAAGGGCATGCGGCTGGATGAGGCTGAAAGAATTTTGAAAAAAGGATCAATATAAACTATGCAAACCTATGGCTAACAAATCACTTCACTGGATTTTTACTCCGCTCCGCTCCGTAAAATCCAGTGAGTTCAATCGTTATGCATCTGGTGCGAATTAAGTGAATCTAAAATTGACATGGAAAATCTATATTATTCTTGGAATAGTCGTTCTCGTTTCCAGTATAATATCTATTTCATTGGACCTGTCAGAATTCTTCAAGGGATTGTTGAGCATTCCGGCTGTCGTTGCCTTAGGTGGGATAATGGTACAGGTATTCCGTGATCATGCTACACATGAGCGTGCACAAATGTTGCAGCAGCAACAGCTTGATTACAGCATAGGTGTTACTTCCCATATGGCAAACCTTACCTTTGACAAGCATGTTGAGTTCTGTGAAGCATATATGGAACAAACAACGCAAGGCTTTGTAAAACTCATGTCCCAAGGTCCTACACCTGATGCAGCGGGTATAGCCTTGGGATTAAAATTATTACGCGTAAAGCATGTTACATGGATATCACCAGACGTATATCGAAAATTAGATTCTTTTGAGCAGGCATTATTTATTATCGGAATGTCATCACCCGTCAAGGGAGAAATACCATCGAACCCAAAAGATGCCATAGCATTTAAAGAAGCACAAAATTTATATGATATCATAACAGGAAAAAAGAAAGATCTTGGTGGTGACGAAGAGGAGATCGTTATAACCAAGATAATTGAACATCTTCAGGGCATACTCGGTATTAGAGAGCTTTTCGCATTACGCAAAAAAGCAATACTTGATGCTGTGTCACGGCTCAAAGAGAGTTGAGGTTCAATAACTCACCCTCAATTTGGAATCTTATATTCCAATAAAAAACAGAAAATGCATAACCTTTTTTCTTCACCTAACAGGTGTTTCGCTGCCGCTTCACACCTGTTGGTGAGAAAGCCGTTATACAGGTGAGGGAGTACACACCGTGAAGTGTAAGAACTGCGATATCGAACTGGATCTGGTGTCGGAAACGTGTCCAAGTTGCGGCCGAAGAGCTCTATCCTTGAAAGCTGAGTCTGGAGAGTTCCGAATTACGGGAAGTCCCGTCGGGTTCATCCACGAAGGCCCAACAGATGGAGGCGATGGGCACTTTGTCGATCACCGACCAGCGTCTGGGGGTCGCTCATTATCCGTGTCCGATTCCAAGGGCGGGTTCAAAACTCATCTTTCCAAGACGCTGCAGGTCGGTCGTGAGGGGGAATGGTGGGTGATGAAGGCTCTGCGAAAGGCCCTTGCGAAGGCCGGCCAAGAGGTTGAAACACCAACGGATCGAAGTGCGGAAGATGATCGCGGTGAGGATGGCCTGATCCGTGTCGGTGGGCAGGATTTTATCGTGCAAATAGTGACTTTCCCCACTGACGAGACAATTTGGAGTACATTGGCTCGTGGTGAGGCGGAGTTGTCAGGTGACCGAGCTCGGGCACTTGAGCTACTTCAAGAGACCCTGCGACATAAAAACCGCAGAATGGCAGCCTCAGAAAAATCATCAGTGATTCTGGCAATAGATGGTAGGAACGTGAGTAGCCTCTTTAGCCGGGAGCTTGTCACAGCCTATCTTAAGAAGCATGGGGCACCGGAAAAGGAGTTTGGCTTCGCTCAGATATGGCTCATCGGTCCGACGGTGTCGACAACAATCTGCTTGGGCGGTCCTGATGCTGGCCCTGCTGTATAACAACCGAATGAAGTTTGACCGGAAGGGCAATGCGGTTTTTGGTTTCGAAATAAGATAGTGTTTACGCTACCCATAGGAGAAACACGTTCACCCTTCCGGCCACTTGTTGGGGTTTTTTGTCCAAAACCGTGAAATTTCTGAGAAACACGTTGAACCAAGCTTCATCGCTCAAAAAGGAAGTCCAATAATCATGATTTTATACCAATACAGAGGTCCACTTTCGGATAATACTAAATTTCAGTATTTCGTGGATCTGATAAAAAATGGCGCAATGAAGTTTTCAAAACCATCAGAGTTTAATGATCCATTCGACTGTTGTCCCACACAAGTAGGAGAATTGCCGGAGAATGCTTTGCCGCACGCTGTAATAGATGAATTAAACCGAGGTATTCAGCACGCAACCTCTCAAGTTTTGGGTGTTTCTTGTTTGACCCCCTATCCAGACAGAATGTTGATGTGGAGCCATTACGGAGATCAACACAGAAGCATATGTGTCGGTTTCGATAAAAATATATTATTAGAAAATTCTCCTAAAAATAGCGAAGGGAATCCACTCTATACGGAAATAAGACCGGTGGAATATACAAATTCTCGCCCCAAGGAAGAGGATAACGAAGCCATCTACAAAAAATCTAAAGAGTGGAACTATGAAGATGAATATCGTATCGTTAGCTCTGCTAAAAAAGGTCATCCTCAGTGGGGACCTGGTGTTTGGAATATCCCAACATTAGCAATTAAGGAGATAGTAATTGGTGCACGGGTTGATCGAGCGTTACAGGAAAAAATCGTGAGAACTGTAAAATCTATTAAACTTGAAATAGAAATTAAAAAGGCTGTACTGCATTCTCATTGTTTCGAATTATTAATAGAGAACCTGTCTGACCAGCCAAATGTAGCGCCAATGTCAGGTTTTATTTTTGGGCCAAACGGAAACTGCATAAACACGTAGCATAGCCATGCACAGGAAGTCAAAAGCGCCGCTTCGCTCTGCTTTTGCCACCAGCGATGGCAGCGTTAGAAAGAAAACCAATTTGAATAAAAAACGGACAAAATGAATTCACTTAGAGTAGCAAAAAAAGATCGAGCATATTTGATATACGAATTCGCTCAAATATTACAGACAGGTAATGATTCAAAACTAATGGTAGAGTTTTTGGATAAGAATCCTGAAGTTCTTTCAGATGATGAATACTTCAATAAAGAATCTAAAGTACAAAAAATGCCTTATGGCTTTGTTGGATTGATATCACCCAATTATAATTATTCAATAAACATAAAACACGCAACAATAGCCATTCTGGCATTATTGCTTGACATTAATATTACTTCCGGATTTGCTGCTACTGTTTTCTCTGCAATTGGTTTATCAACCCAGTCAATTAAGAAACTAAATAAAATCCAAAAATGCCTGATTGCCGAAATTTCATTAAAAAAGCACTGTTGTCTAAACGACCTGAATTTTGAAAATAAAGAATGTGTTTGGAATAACTTAGAATGTGATTTCAGAAAAGACAGAGTACATTGCAGTAGACCTTTAGATACAATAGAGGAAAATATAAAGAATCTTTTGGATGGAAAAATTATTAAAAAAGAAAACGGAATATTAAAAATCTGTTTCTAACAAAGCCATTAAGACGGACCGCAATCGAGCTTGGTGTGGGAAAGTGCAGCATTCATGGCAAGTAAACCTTTAATTTAAAGTCAGTGCAGCGGCCGCTTATGACTATCGTTATTCGGCAACCCTACAAAGGAATAATTCATGACTAAAAACAAAGCTCTATTTAAATGCTATTGCAGTAATCTCATATATGGATTCGGACGCTTTATTGTCATTACAACCTCGCAACATTATGAGAACCAAAACGATATAATTGCAGAGGCCTTTATTTTCGGTTTCGATACTCCTGGAATATTCCAAGGCATACAAATTAAATACAAATATCATACTGGTGATGAAAAAATTGCAAAATTCGATCTGGAATACATGGAAAATGAGGCACAAAATCAGGCTAGAATTCTCATTTATAAATTGCAGGAAGAAAGATACGAGCAGACAAAAGATATTGATTTGTTCAGAAAAGATTTTGAATTTAAGGAATGTAGGAAAAACTATATTATCTCACTTAAGAATGCCCAAGACTATACTCGTGAATTAGAGCAACTGACTAAATGGACAATAAATAATGAATTACATGAATATATTGTTTCGATCCTGTCTTTTCCAAAACTATCGATAGAGAATTATAAACCATAGTTCACCGATCTTAGGACTATATTGCATTATACGAAGCAATGTGTATAAAGATTCCTCGAGGAGGATACAATGATCAAAACACTCAGAGACATATTTATTTGCCATGCAGGAGAAGATAAAGATGCTGTTGTACGACCGATGGTTGAAGCTTTTAATCAAGCAGGTATTTCTTGCTGGTATGATGAAGCTGAAATTCAATGGGGTGATAGTGTTACCCAAAAAGTCAATGAGGGACTAATTGCCTCCCGGTATGTTGTGGTTGTATTTAGTACTTCATTTGCTCAAAAAAATTGGCCTCAAAGAGAACTTAATTCTGTTCTAAATCAGGAAGCTTCGTCAGGTGAGGTTAAAGTGTTACCGTTACTTGTTGGTTCAGAGCAAGAAAAAAAACAAATCCTTGAAAAATTCCCACTTCTGAATGATAAACGCTATCTTCCGTGGGATGGTGACCTTAGAGGTATCATCAAAGCCCTATCAGATAGACTCCATAGCGGGGAAGGTGAATTAAACGCTAATCCCACACCCAGTCCTGGTTTGCGGATTCCGATTCCAAAGATCGCAAAAAAGTTTACCCAACGAGATAAAGACTTATTTCTTCGGAATGCTTTCACGATTGTTAAAGGTTATTTTCAGAATGCGTTACAAGAACTCGATCACCATTACCAGGAAGTCGAAATCGATTTTGCGGAAGTTCATAATTTCAAATTTATTTCCACAATATATGTTAACGGCAAAATGTCAAATAAATGCAAAATATGGATCGGTGGATTGGGCTCTTCTGATTCTATAGCTTACCAGGCTGGTCAGTTCAATATTGATAGCGATAATTCATATAACGACATGCTATCTGTATCAAATGACAAGCAATCGATTGGCTTTAAGCCATCTGGCATGCGGCTCGGTGGTCAAATAAACTCAGGTGACCAACTATTAACTGCAGAACAAGCCGCTGAATATTTGTGGAAGGGCTTCACCGAGAGCCTTGGTTGAGGAGGTGTGCGATGAAAACAGTACAGTTTTTCTGTAGGAACTGTGGTGAGAAATTCACAGCCCAAATCTACGAAAAAGGAGAGGCTGAAGAAAAAAGAGTTCGACCTGCTCCTGTCCGTTGTCCAAATTGTGGAAGTGCTGCTGTAGCATTATGTTGATGGAAGAGATGAACAAACATGAGTAGGCAATAAAGGGAACCCTTGCCGCCGAAAATTGACAAAAAATAAATAGTATCAATGTATCGGCTAGGCCGAACCAATCTCTGGTGCCGACCCAAAAAGCCGGGCGACACAGTTCAACCGTTATCCAAGAAACCCGCCCTCCCCTAACCGCCTGTCACCGGGCATAATCAGAGATGAAAAATCGCAAATAGTTTACGTAATTGGTTTTTATCAGACGTTGGGTTTTGATGTTCGATATGAAATTCGATGTAATTGGTCGGGATCGGGAATAAAAAAGTTCGAAAATTGGGTTTTTGTGGGTGTTTAAAAAATAGGTTATTTGGCCCTCACACGCTCATATTTGAACTATTTGCCTGTAATCACTGAAGCATTTATATTTAAATACGGCCCCTGAAAACGCGAGATAATGGATGAAAAGCCATGTAATGGCTTATTCTTTAAATATCCCAAGTCTTAAATGATTACAGCCTGAATACGGGTTTTCAATTCCTTTTTAAACCCAGAAAGATCGTTCTTTTGCCACCTTATCTGTTTTTGATGTGCGAGATCAAAATGGATTCCGGATTTTTCAATAGGAATTTTATTTTTGTTTTCTGTAAATAGATGTTGGGGTGTGAGTAGCAACGGTGCAAAAAACCGGAACAAGGGCGACGATTTCAGCCCAGCACTGATCGGTGTTTAGTATAAATCCCTTTCCAATGGGCTTTCAGGGAAATAGGGGTTTGTTTAGATATGGGGAAAAATCCAACGATCTTTTAAATCATAACCGCTGGTTTCTGTTCAAATGCACCCGCTGGTCCTTTATATAGCTTACCGGTAGTTTGGCTTTGGAGTATGTATACCCAAAATTTCATAGAACGGAATTTTAAATAATTAAGGCCCGATCAAATTGACCGGGCCTGTTATTGGTTGGCTCCCCAGCACGGACTTGAACCGCGGACTTAGTGGTTAACAGCCACTCGCTCTGCCAACTGAGCTACTGGGGATCATTTTGATGTTAAATGAACGAATCTATTTAGCTTATTGAATAGATTATGTCAAGCGGAAATTTATCTTTATAAGTAATAAATGAACTATTGATTTCAAATACCAAGATACAATGAAAAATATATTATTGATAAATTTGATACTTATGATAGATTCAAATCTTCGGTAGGGCTGTATAACGAAGCGATCGGACTGGCCAATCGCACCCCCTGTGATCCCAAAACCCTTACCCGGGGAGTCGGATATGATAAAAAACAAAATGATTTTAAAATCTATTGGTATTATTCATAGTGAGCTGAAAAGGCCGACTCATCAGCCAGACAAAGATATTGACCCTATGGAAAAGATTAAGCAGATACGGATACATCATCATCAGGTGAAAAAAATTGTATCCGAGATAGAAATTGATCCTGCTTTCGAAGAATTGCTCGAAGGAATTGAAGATTTCTCGCATATATTGGTACTTTACTGGCCTCACCTGATTTCTGAAGATGAACGCACCATGCGTCAGGTCCACCCGATGGGACGCAAGGATCTGCCGAAGAAAGGCATATTTGCCACACGCAGTCCGGTTCGTCCGAATCCGGTTCTTGTTTCAAGTGTTAAGCTTCTGGAACGCAAAAAGAATCTGCTTAAAGTTCAAGGTCTGGAAGCTATCGACCAAAGCCCGGTCATTGATATCAAGCCGGTGGTAAGAGAACGATATAGTATAGAGAACCTAAAACTTCCAGAATGGTTGCTTCGAGCCCATAGAGAACTTGAATCTGATTAACCCTTTAACAGGAGTTCATATGAAATTATCGATTCGTTGGATTCTCATACTCGGTTTTCTCGGTCTGATCTGGGGAACTCATTTTATTACCACCACCTCTTCTTTTATTTCCTCACAAAAAGTACTCAATGGCCACGCTGAAGATATTATGGAAAATGTTGCCGACTTGGCGATGGAGCGGTCATACAACTACCTTTCCCTTGCCCAAAGAGCGACCATCCTCACCAAACGCCTTCTTGGCGCTAATGTGGTCAGCAGCGGCGAAAAAATGGAGGAATCACTTGAACAGTATTTTATTGATCACCTGGCGATATACCCTCATTTCGCAGGGATATATGTTGGAATGCCGAATGGGAACTTTTTCTATGTCAGCCGAAATGATAAAATGACTCCCGGGGGGTTTCGTACCAAGATCATTCATAACTATGAGGGTTCCCGGGAAACACAATTGATATGGCGGGATAAAAACAATAAAATTATTCTACAGGAACTGGATTCAGAAGATACCTATGATCCCCGTTTGCGGCCATGGTATAAGAAGGCGCTTCAGGAAAAACAAATTGTATGGACTGATCCGTATGTTTTTTTTACTTCCCAGAAGCCGGGTATTACAATAGCCGGACCTGTATTTGGGAAAAATGGAGCTATCACCGGTATCGTCGGTGTGGATATTGAAATCGATGAACTATCGGTTTTTATCGGCGGGTTGAAAATCGGAAAACACGGCAGCGCATACATGGTCAATCATAATGGCGACCTGGTTGCATTCCCGGATCTTAAAAAAATAAGCAGTAAAAAAAATTTAACTTCGAATTCTATCCGTTTGGTTAAAATTCATGAAATTGATGATGAGCTCAGTCGAAAAGCATTCAGTTCAGCCAATTTAAAACGGGACAAAGAGGGACGGTATATCCTGAAACGATCCCGTTTTGTAAAGTTCCGCCATAACGATAGTCTTCATCATGCCATGCTCAAACCCTTTCCGGACAAACGATGGCCCTGGATAATCGTCGTTCACGTGCCTGAAGATGACTACCTGGGAGCAATAAAGGATAATAGGGAATTGAATATATGGATCACTGCGCTCATTTCTGTAATCGCGACCCTGATCGCATGGGGACTGGCCCGGGGAATCATCCGGCCAATTTCAAACCTTGAAAAAGAAGCATTGGCTGTAAAAAATGATAATTTTGAAAAACAGTTTGATATTCATTCCGCGTATAAAGAGGTTCAGGAGACGGCAGACGCCTTTATCAAAATGAAAGGCGCAATACAAAAAACCAGGAATAAGTATCAAAGAATTTTTGAAACCATTCAGGATGTTTATTATGAAATTACAGTTGAAGGAATTATTCTCGAGATCAGTCCATCTGTTAAAAATGTTTTTGGCCTTGCAAGAGAAGAATTGATCGGACAATCAATATATTCATACTATGCGGAACCAAAAGATCGGGATGTGGTGGTTAAGGGAATATTAAAAAATGGATATCTGAACGATTATGAACTTACTTTTAAAAACAGAGAAGGTAGGATATTTTACTGCTCTATAAATTCATTAATTAAAAAAAGTGACGATGGGAATTCAACAAAAATAATCGGTTCAATAAGAAATGTAACAGGCCGAAAGCTAATAGAAAAAGAGCTGCAGAAACATTATGACCACCTTGAAACACAGGTTCAGATTCGAACCGCGGATTTAGAAAGAACAAACCAAAAATTGATTCAAGAGATTGAACAGAGAACGGAGATTGAAAGCGCGCTTCGTGAGAGCGAGGAAAAATACAGAAATATTATTGATAGTATGGAAGAAGCATACTTTGAACTCGATCTTGCGGGAAACTTTACATTTTTTAATGACGCGTTATGTAAATTACTGGCATATTCCAGGGATGAACTTTTGGGGATGAACAATAAGGATTACACAAGTCCAGAGGTTGCCAGGAAAATGTACAGATTTTTCAATGAACTCTACCGCGAGGGCAAGTCTCAGTATATCCCCCATTATGAGGTAGCTACAAAAGACAAAACGATTAAAATATTTGAAGTGACCGCTTCTTTAAAAAGGAATCCGCAGGGAGAACCCATCGGATTTCGCGGAGTCGGGCGCGATGTTTCAATTCGTGTCGAATCTGATAGAATAAAACGTAAACTGGAAAGACAGCTGCAGCATGCACAGAGAATGGAAGCGATCGGGACACTGGCCGGCGGTATTGCCCATGAATTTAATAACCTTCTCATGGGAATCCAATCGAATATATCCATACTGTTTCTGAATATCAAAAAACAGGATGATCTATATAGTAATATAAAAGATATCGAAGAATGCGTGGATAGCGGCGCGGATTTGGCAAAAAAACTTCTGGCTTACGCGAGGGGAGGCAAATTCATTCTTGAAGAAATAAATATGAATGAAGTTGTGCAAAAAACGTCCGGTCTGTTTGGCCGTACAAAGAGGGAAATTGACATCCATGTGCAGTATCAGAAAAATATATGGATAATCAAAGCAGACAGAAATCAGATTGAGCAGGTATTGATAAACTTATATGTCAATGCCTGTCAATCAATGGAACCGGGCGGAAACATGAATGTTGTGATATCCAATGCGGTTCTAGAAGATAAATTTGTAAAGCCATATGATGTAAAGCCCGGGGAATATGTGCGTGTATCTGTGGAAGATAATGGGACGGGTATGGATAATGCGACAAAACAAAGGGTTTTTGAACCATTTTTTACGACAAGGGAAGTGGGGCATGGTTCAGGTTTGGGGCTGGCTTCCGCTTTCGGCATCATAAACAACCATGATGGTATTATCAGCTTAGATAGTGAAATCGGAAAGGGAAGTACTTTTTATATCTACCTGCCGGTATCTCATACCTAATATTGACAGTCTCGTAAAAAGTCCGAATTAGACGGTTTCGTAAAAAGTTCAAATTCAAGGCATGCAAATTTTGTAATAATGAAGCGTACTTATCGGACCCGCCCTGTTAAATCTATCTTTTTATTTAACAGGGGAGTTGAATTATTGCAAAATGCAGCATAACGCAGAAGTTGGACTTTTTACGAAACCGTCAATGTTTGTTAAGAAACTGAGATAAGTGAGACGGTAAATATCGAAAGGTTTGCCAGGATGTGGATGATCATCGGTGCAATGAGACTTTTGATTTTTTCATAAGCGATGGCAAAGATAATTCCACCGGTCAGTTGGGTCAATGGAAATCCATTGAACGAATGGAACATTACAAAAATAGCTACACTGATACATAGGGCTGTGAATAACCCCCATCGTCTGAAATATCCAAAAATAATCCCCCTGAAAAATATTTCCTCCGCTACAGGTCCAATGATACCGGCAACAAGAAAAAACTGAAAAAGTTTTCCTGCGTTCGAGGGAAGATCGGTTTTAATCAAACCGATAGGATTCGTACCGGTCAGAACTATTATCAAAGATAGTACTAGAACAAAGGCACCAAAAATCATGGACCATAATATTCCTTTTATAAACCCCTGCCCAAGCCCTG
>JAUVGT010000064.1 GCA_030593645.1 Deltaproteobacteria bacterium | reverse complement strand
AGGGGATTGCCGCGTACGCGGATCATGCCGCTATCCTTGGGGTTGAAAAAGATGAAATCTATGATTTTATCATGGAAGCCCTGGCTTCAACCACCAAAGATCTGTCGGTTGATGATATGGTCGGGCTTGTTATGAAAGCCGGAGAAACCGCCGTAACAGCGATGGCCGTTCTGGATGAAGCCAATACTGCAGCCTATGGAAATCCTGAAATGACTGAAATTAATATTGGGGTTGGAAACAATCCCGGGATTCTGATCAGCGGTCATGACTTAAAAGACATGGAAGAGCTGCTAAAGCAGACCGAAGGCACAGGAGTTGATGTATATACCCACGGTGAAATGCTCCCGGCCAATTGCTATCCGGCGTTTAAAAAGTATAGCCATTTTTTTGGAAATTATGGTAATGCCTGGATGCATCAGAATAAAGAGTTCGAGTCTTTTAACGGTCCAATCATCATGACAACAAATTGTATTATTCCCATAAAAAAGAGGAATTATCAGGGCAGGATTTTTACCACGGGCATGACCGGATATCCTGATGTGGTTCATATCCCGGACAGACCGGAAGGCGGTGCAAAGGACTTTTCAAAGGTTGTCGAAATGGCCAAAAAATGTGAACCGCCTACGGAAATTGAAACCGGCAAGATATTCGGCGGGTTCGCCCACAACCAGGTTCTTGAATTGGCTGATAAGATTGTTGATGCTGTTAAATCTGGAGCGATCAAACGGTTTGTGGTTATGGCCGGGTGCGACGGCCGTCAGAAGACAAGAAGCTATTTTACTGAAGTTGCTGAAAATCTGCCCAAAGATACTGTGATTTTAACAGCCGGGTGCGCGAAATACCGTTACAACAAGCTCGACCTTGGCGACATTGGAGGAATTCCGAGAGTGCTTGACGCCGGACAGTGCAACGACAGCTATTCTCTTGCGGTGATTGCCCTGAAACTCAAAGAGGTTTTTGGTCTTGATGATATCAATGACCTGCCCATATCATTCGACATCGCGTGGTATGAGCAAAAGGCTGTGGCGGTTCTTTTGGCACTTCTTCACTTAGGCTTTAAGGGAATCCGCCTGGGACCGACTCTGCCGGGTTTCCTTTCTCCAACAGTAGTAAATGTTTTAGTGGAAAACTTTGATATCAAACCCATTGGTACAGCTGCAGAGGATATTGAGGCTATGATGGCCGGGAAATAGTACAACAAACGATGGTTTTAACGGCAGAGATCGCAGAGAGATATTAAACACATCCTCTGTGTTCTCTGCGGAGAATAAGTCAGTTTTATAAAGGATAATATAATGGATAAATATGTATGCATTCCCTGCGAATATGTTTATGACCCTGAACAAGGTGATCCTGAAAATGGAATAGCTCCGGGAACCCGGTTTGAAGACCTTCCCGATGACTGGCAGTGCCCGGAATGTTTTGTTGATAAGGATGAGTTTGAAAAAGTAGAGGAATGAAAATTTACACCGCATCATTATTATATTCTAGTAAAATAAAAGGAGATAATCATGGCTTTGGTTCAGGTTGAAAATGTCTCAAAGATATATCAGACAGGTGAGATTGAGGTCGCGGCACTTAGCAATATAAATCTTTCCATTGATAAAGCATCTTTTGTAACTTTTGTCGGACCATCCGGAAGTGGAAAAACCACCATGCTGAACCTCATCGGCTGTCTGGATAAACCAACACGCGGAAAAGTTATTGTTAACGGGAAACAGGTGAATGCTTTTAATCGCAAACAGCGAGCAGGCTTCAGAGGTTTTGTTCTTGGATTTATATTCCAGTCTTTCAATCTTTTTCCTGTTCTAACTGCGTACGAGAACATAGAATTTCCACTTGTAATGATAAAAAATGAATCGGCATCCAAGAGAAAGGATATGATCATGTCGCTCCTGGATTCTGTGGGCATGCAGGACCAGAAAGATAAATTTCCGGACCAGCTGTCGGGCGGACAAAAACAGCGTGTCGCGGTAGCACGGGCGCTGGTTACACGTCCAAAACTCGTAATGGCGGATGAGCCCACCGCAAATCTTGATAAAAAATCTGCGGTAAACGTCATTCGTCTGATGCGTGAAATGCGGGATAAATACGATACCACATTTATCTTCTCGACCCATGATCCTGGAGTTATGGAGGAAGCCGAAGTTGTTCACACTCTTGTAGATGGTAAACTTGTTTAGTTTTTCCGCTGTGTAAATATTGTAATAATATAAGGAGAATCACAATGATTCGGATATTTAAAATAGCCCTTCGTAATCTTATGCGGTACAAACGAAGGACATTGCTTACCTCCCTTCTGATCACACTTGGTATATTATTGGTGATACTTTTTTCAGGCCTTGCCGGTTCATTCAAAACAATGATGATCGGCCAGATTACCGATTCCAACCTGGCCCAGATGCAGATTCACAAAAAGGGATATGTTTCCTCGATAGATACCATGCCTTTAAATATCACACTTGATTCAAAAGCTTATAAAAAGATCGAAAAAATACTTAAAGAAAATCCCGATGTTAAGGCATATTCTCCAAGAATTAAGTTAAGCGCGATGCTGAGTAATTTCACAGAAACCACAAACATCCGTTTAAATGCGATTGACCCGGAAAAAGAAATATATGTCTGTCCAAATGTCGGCGAACGCATGAAGTTTGAAGATAATAAAACACCGGATGTTCTTCTCAAACCCGGAGAAATCATTATTCCTGAGAAACTTGCAATGGGCATGAAAATTAAAATCGGAGATCCGGTCGTACTCGTGGCCAACAATAAGGACGGCAGTGTGAACGGATTGAATTTTAAAATGGTTGGAATTATCGAAAGTATTTTAGGGCCCCAGGGTAAAGAAGGGTATATGCATATTAAAGATGCTCAATCTCTTCTTCGCATGGAAAAACCCGAGGTGATTGAAGTTGCCCTGCGTATCAGGGATTTTGAGCGGCTTGATAAAGTATATGAGGATCTTAAATTATCTTTGTCTGAATTTATTAACAAAAAAGGAAAGGCCGTATTTGAAATCCATACCTGGGAAACACTTTCTCCATTTTCAAATATTGCCAATATGATTGATTTTATGACCATAACCATGAAAATGATCATGATCGCGATTGTCCTGATCAGTATTTTAAATGTTATGATGATGTCTGTTTATGAAAGAGTAAGGGAAATCGGAACCATGTCTGCGATTGGTACATCCCCCGGAAAAATAATGGGTCTTTTTCTTGCTGAAGGATTATCCTTAGGGCTGATCAGTACACTCGCAGGGAATTTTATCGGAATTCTTGGAATATACTTCCTTAACATTTACAAAATCAGGTTTGCCTTTGGTAAAATGGATAATCTTTTATTATCTCCAACAATAGAGATATCAGAGATTATATGGGTATCGGCAATCGTTCTGCTGATATCAGTTTTTGCCAGTTTTCAGCCCGCATATAAAGCTTCAAAGATGGAGCCGGTCGATGCCCTGGGGCATATCTAGTGCCCATCCATAAATGGCATCTTTTGGCCCCTGGCTTCGTTCTCGCTTTTTTTAGATCCTCGAAATAGTTCACTATTCCTGCGGTCTAAAAAAAGCTCGGGCCTTGCCAGAAACCAAAATCTACCATTTCTGGATGGACACTATATATTAATAAATCGAAACAAACATGAATCGAAGAGGAATATTATGAAAAAAACAATTCTGATCATTTTAATTTCCCTTTACTCGGCTGCCGCGGCCTTTGCCCTTGATGGCAATGAAATACTTAAAAAAGTTGATCGAAACCTGAACCCTGAAAGTTTTGAAATGTACAGAAAGCTGATCAATATTGAACCCAACGGCTTAAAAAAAGAATTTTTAATGTATTCCGTCAAAAAAGGAAAAGAGAAGATTGCTTCTGTTTTTCTGTCTCCAGCCAGTGAAAAAGGAAGAAGCACATTGCGCGTTGGAGAAAATATGTGGCTTTACATACCCAATGTCGGCAAGCCGATACGAATCACCAGTCTTCAGTCTGTAACAGGCGGAGTGTTCAATAATGCGGACATTATGCGGGTAGACTACAGCTCAGAATATAACTGCGAAAAGATTGAAACTTCTGATGACGGATATGTACTGCACCTGAAAGCGAAGACCTCAAGTGTGGCATACGATATTGTAAAAATGTTTGTTGACGTAAAAAGACTTCTTCCGAATAAAATCGCGTGTTATGCCTCATCCGGCATGTTGATTAAAAACCTATATTTTAAAAATATCAAAGATTTTGGTGATGGTATTGTGCGCCCGGCAGTCATTGAGACAGACAGTCCTCTCTATAAAGATTACAAATCGATTATCATTTTCGCGAAGATCAAAAAACGGAAACTGTCTGATGAAATATTTACATTGAACTATATGCCAAAAGTGGAAAGTCTGAGGCAATAATGATTCATGCGTTACGATACGTATTTCTAATAGTGATCTTTATTCCTGTTTTACTGCCTGTATGTGGTTCTGCCCAAGAGGAAGATTCAGATTCATTTGATACAGAGGTTACGGACTTTGATATTCCGGAAGTAGATAAGAAACCCTATTCATTCAGTGCCGAACTGGAGGTATCGGAAAATATAAAGGGCTATGATAATGACAGCCTTTTATTTTATCAGAAATTCCCGGACGGCACGGATAAAGATACTTTTTTTCAGACCGATTTTAATTTAAAAGCTGAAGGCGATTATACATATGATATCGTAAAATTATATACCCGCCTGAACGGAACCTTATATTATAATGAGGATGAACACTGGGAGACAGACTTTAAAGCAGAAGAGGCTTATGTTTCATTCCAGCAGTCTCCGGCCTTCTCCCTGGACATCGGGAAAAAAGTTTTTAAATGGGGTAAGGGGTATGCCTGGAATCCAACGGCATTTTTCAGCCGTCCGAAAAATCTTGAAGATCCTGACGCGACCCTGGAAGGATTCTATGCCGTCAGCAGCGATATGATAAAGAGTATGGATGGACCGCTGAAAACAATCGCGTTCACACCTGTTATTATGCCTGTATCTGACCATCTTAATGATGATTGGGAGTCAGAGACGGACGTCATCTTTGGAGGGAAAATCTATTTTTTCACATGTGATACGGATATTGATTTTATGTTCCTCTATGGGTCAGAGGTTCCTGATCGTTTCGGACTGGATTTTTCTAAAAACATCTTTCCCAATTTTGAAATTCATGGTGAGGCCGCGATTGTTAAGGATTATGTGAAATATATAACAGATCGGCAGGGAAATCTGACTGAAAAAAAATATAATGCCATCAGCTATCTTTTTGGCATTCGTTATTTGTCAAGCATGGACACAACAACTATTTTCGAATATTACAGAAACGGGAAGGGGTACACTTCTGATGAATTTGAAGACTATTTTTCCCTGATTGAAACCGGATATTCACAATACCATAACAGTGGGCAGATGAATGTCCTCATGAAAAGCAGACTGCACGGTAAGTATTACAATAGACAGACTGCCATGAAAGATTATCTTTACTTAAAGGTTTCTCAAAAAGAACCGTTCGATATTTTATATTTCACACCTTCTGTTACAGCGATTTACAATATTAATGATAAAAGCGGATCCATTGCATCTCAAATAACATATACTCCCATAACCAACCTGGAATTCGACCTCAAAGCAACATTCCTTTTGGGAAGTAAATATACTGAATATGGAGAGAAGGTAAACGATTACAATATCACAGCATCGGTGAAATACTATTTTTGACGGTTTCGTAAAAAGTCCAACTTCTGCGTTGTGCTGCATTTTGCAATCATTCAACGTACTATAAGAATTTGAACTTTTTACGAAACCGTCTCATTCGGACTTTTTACGAGGCCATCATTTTGAATAAATGTAGCAACACTTTTATACGTCATTTTTAAGGGCAGCATTTAAAAATGACGTATAAAAGGAGATTGATCGATCAAAAAATCGACCGGCTTTTGGATATGTTTCCAGTTGTTGCCATTATTGGTTCACGGCAATGTGGAACATCAACATTGGTTAAGAATATCCGTCCGGATTGAATCTTTTGTAATAACGGATGCTGACGGTATTGAAAAATTTTTTAGCGGACACGAATGCTCCTTTAGGAATATTAGTAAATAACTCAGATAAAATTGAATTCCTGGCCGATAACATCATGCAAATCCCGGCTCAGTATTTTTAAAATGTCCGAAGATATTTTTGGGTAGCAATGCTTATCGGCTTTGTTCTGTCAGCCACTCTTTGGCTTCCTCCAACGAGTCCGCCCAATACAGATCCTTCCTGATAAATACGGCAATTGCCTTCTTGAATCCCGTCATACCAATTGCTGCCGCTTTTTTGGAAATCCCTTTGGTTTGTGAACGCAACTCTTTGAGCTTTTCCTTTACCTCGTTTGTAACCTTAGAGTCAGTTACATTGGTCAGGGTAACGATGGAACCGGGAGTCTGCTTGAGAAGTTCGTTCTTGAACTCCTCGATCGCTCCAATATATTCTTCTCCGGACAAGTTCGAGTAATCAGCGTATAATATCCTCGCTCCTTTGTGCTCAATCCAACTCACACGATTATTCATAGTTGTTTCCTCTCTGGTGAATCTTCAAAGTGAGGATCTTCAAAAAAAACGTTGTGGGATGACAGGAATTCGTTGTCGGGCACGATTCCGGCATGAACAGAGATCATCAACCTTGAGTTCGGTTTAAAATGACACGTGATCAGCATTGCTCACTTCTGATGTCCAATATTTTTATTGAATAACGTTCAGTAACTAAAAATTTATCATATATTACAAAAATATCAACAATGTTCTTGTTGATATGGATTAGCAATCGGGTCGTCAGGTAGCACCATTTATTTGAAGAAGTATTTTCTCTGAACATAATATTTATGTATATTTGGAAAGGATTTTTTGCATGGTTCCGTCCTGCTTCATTTTGTAAGGTGTTCATCGATCTCAGGCAATATATGAACATACGGGGATTCTTTGTTGATTAAATATTGAAATGAAGCGGTTTGCAAAACTCTATTAATATTCAGAATCCGGTCTTCCGGGATTCCGCATACTTTAAGTTTATAATTACCCTGGAGTGGTTCTTCTACAATAATATCTATTTTTTTTAGTCCCAGGTTTTTAAATTCATTATCAAAATATTTTACTTTCGTTCCTTTGTCTTCCGGCATCAATATTTACTTCCTTTCTATCCTGTGGGACTTTCCATTACTACCTTGCTCAAACGAATGGGGTATTGAATCTCTTCCAGGCTATATCCACTTTCAATACCTATTAACAGGAATACGAGCTGCAGACTCACAAGAGCAATCGCCAGACTGGCAATAGGAGTCGCAGATGGTATGGGAATGTTGGGTACGCCGTAATCGTTAACACCAAGCGTAGCCACAACAGGAACATATAGTTTTATCTTTTCTATATGTTTTTCCATAGTCTCGATGCTGACTAAAGGATCTTGCAAGTATAGAGCTGTTTCTACATCCGGATTCAGTGGACCGTGGAATAATGAGTGATATATGGGTTCCAGGTGTATGCGCGAGAGTTCCTTTGCTTTTATTGAAGCTTCCGCCAGCAGACAATTGCTAAATAGCCCAGCTGAAATAATATAACCGTGTTTCGTTTTAGCTAAACCTCGATTCAGCTTCTTTGCGACCGCGGCCAATGCGTTTATCCGTTGTTGTGTAAAAAGATCCTTCAGGTGTTCAGGGAGCCGGTTCGTATCCTCAAAGATCTTTTGGCAGCAGGTGGAACCGGTGATAATGTCGCCAACCCTCGCAAGCACTGCCGTTGCCATGAGCATGGATTTAAAGACACTGACCGTTGCGGCAACGGATGCCTCTTCCGGTACATTCAGTGGTAAAAGAACACCGTTTACAGCGCAATACTTCCCTAAAGCCGAATTCGTATGGTTGGTAAACCCGATGACCAGAGCAGCATCATCGAATACCTCCTCATCAATATTTTGTTTAATTTCTGAAGTATCGCCGGAATTGGAACATACCAGCACGATTGAATCGGAAAGATTTGTAAATCGAAGGTCTGAAGCCGGAATGCAGTAAAAATTGATCAGTTGTCCATATCCCTTGTGCAGGAGCCATGCAGCGCTGTTCAAAGCAACCAATGACGACCCTTCTCCTGTTAAAAAAACCTTCTGGCTGGATCTTTTTATTTGTGATTCGTCGAACAGGGCTTCGCAGGTTCCACGGTCATTGATAAAATCACGGGCCGCTTTCTGTTGAGATAAAATTTCCCGAATCACCGGTGTATCATTAAAAAATCGAAAAAAATCTGAAACGACGTGATCCACTAATTGTTCATAACTATGGGCTTCAAAGGGAATTTGAAGACTTAGTAGAAGGTTCACGGTCCTTCTAGCAAGAATGGGACTCATTTTTGTGGTATCCAGCTTGATCTGGGCCACATCGGAAAATGGTGTCAATACTTGCTGTTCGATCTGAAGGGCTTGCTGGTGCGGAAGATTATATTCCTGAGACAATCGGGTTTTCAGCCGGTTTTCTTCCTGCCTTTTAGTAAGCACAGGGATATCAGCATAAAGAAAAATAATAATGTTTCCCCTGCACTTTTGGATTTTATCGCAAAGGGTTTGGGCGTATCCCCCCAGGTCTTTTAATGGAACCCCCTGATCCAGTGCATCCCAAATTTTCGGGATATACACATGCGGTCCTTTAAGTTCATCATCTTGTTCCAGTGTTTCCAGGAGCGTGGGGTGGATAATATCATAACCCATACTTTCTAATTCTTTGGATATGGTGGTAATACCGGACCCGCTGGGTCCAGCCAATGTAATTGATCTCGGTAATGACATTTGTATGGTCCTCTGCTTTTATAACAGTCTTTCTAATAAACAGTTCATTCCCCATTTCCTTTCAGCAAGGTATTCACTTGCGGGCTTATCTGGCTGAACACGGACAATGCAGCAGCACCGCGAGCCGTAGTATCCGGACCGGATGACCCGATAATTACCCTGTTTCCAAGTAAGGAATCGTGACTGGTCACAGAAGAATGGAGTGGTTCAAGACTGGAGATCAGACCCTTGAGAATTGAATGCGAAAGCCGGCCACCCACTATGATTACATTGGTATCCAGAATAGATTCCATAATATTGACAGCCTGTCTGAGTCTTGGTGCTGCTTCGTCGATCCATTTGATGATTCGCGGATCTTTCTCCCTAAAGAGCTTTTCCACAACCTGAATCGATTGGTTTGTTGGATTTTCAATGCCGAGAGTGTCATAAATCGCCTGCAATGATACATATCGCTCCAAACATCCCCGGTTCCCGCATGGACATTCCCGACCATCAATTTCAACAACCATATGGCCGATTTCACCTGCATTTCTGCCCAACCCGCGATAAAGGTTGCTATTCAGGTGGAGCCCGGCACCAAGACCGAGTCCAAAATAAAGATAAGCAAAACTATCAAATTGATGACCAATTCCAAAAAGATGCTCGCCGACGGCTGCTGCTGAAGCATCATTTTCGACCACCACCGGAAGCCCGAGGATGTTGGACAACCATTCCGGAACTCGCGGATCGGTCCACCGGGGAAGATTAGTGGGGCCAACAGATGGCACTCCTTCAATATTAAACGGGCCGGGCAGTGCCAGTCCGATGCCGATCAGCCGTTCAGTTTCTTTGGGTTTATCCTTCTTAAGCTTTCCAAGCATGGTTTGCACGATACCGGCTGTGGTCTCTGGATCAGGATAAGCAACGTTGAGTGTCTCATTCCAGATGCTGTGCCCAACCAGATCCGTCATAATACCGATAAGGGAAAACTGGTCGACATAAAGACCGAGTGCATATCCGGCATCAGCTCGAAAATAAACGTCGATACCGGGATGGCCCCGTCCCCTGCCGGTCCGTTTGTTTTTATCAAATTTCACAAGGCTCATCTCATGCAGTTCAGCCACGATGTTCTGTATTGTCTGACGCGAAAGAGACGTGATACGGGAAATATCAGCCCGAGACAGGGGGCCCTGAGTACGAAGTATGTCTAAAACAACACGATGATTGTGTGATTTCGCGTGCTTAAGGTTCGTGCCCGAAGTCCTTATCGAGGGTATGGGTTGTGTTTTTGGTTTCATAATCACATTATAACACAATTTTTTTTTAAATCAAGTTGACATAAAAATAAAACAAGTGTATCCAGAATGATATTAATAAGGAGATTGAATCAAGTGGCACAGGTATCATTGAGAAATCTAACAAAAAAATTCGATGAGGTGGTCGCGGTAAACCAGGTCAACCTGGAAATTAAGGATCAGGAGTTTGTTGTACTGGTCGGTCCGTCCGGATGCGGCAAGACCACAACCCTTCGGATGGTGGCCGGACTTGAAGAGATCACCGAGGGTGAAATATATATCGGAGATCGATTGGTGAATAATCTGGCATCCAAAGATCGGGACATTGCCATGGTGTTTCAAAGTTATGCCCTCTACCCTCACATGAAGGTGTTCGACAATATGGCGTTCGGTTTGAAGATGCGTAAGGTGCCCAAAGATGAACGTATGACACTTGTTTATGAAGCAGCCGATGTTTTGGGAATCAAAGACCTGCTGGACCGGAAACCCAGGCAGCTTTCAGGTGGACAGCGTCAGCGTGTTGCTTTGGGCCGGGCCATAGTCCGTAAACCGGATGTATTCCTCTTTGATGAACCGCTCAGCAACTTAGATGCAAAGCTTCGGGTTCAAATGAGAACCGAGCTCATTCAGCTTCACAATCGACTCAAATCCACCTCCCTATATGTTACGCATGATCAGGTGGAAGCCATGACAATGGGGGATCGCATTGTGGTCATGAACGACGGTTTTATTCAGCAGGTTGGTTCACCGCTCGAACTTTACAATACACCTGTCAACTTCTTTGTTGCGAGCTTTATCGGCAGCCCGGCAATGAATTTTTTAGACTGCCGGTTGACAGAAAGTAAAGGAGTTCTGTCTGTTCAAACCAGTGGATTTAAAATACTGCTTCCTGTGGATTTGTCCGGCAAAGTTAAAGCATCTAATGTCACCAACTTTTTAATTGGTGTACGACCCGAAGACATCGCCCCCAAAGGTACTGGTGAGCACTCCGTTCGGAAAAGTGAACCGATCAATGCGCAAATCAATATTATTGAAACCTTAGGCAAAGAAACATATTTGAATATAACCGCCGGTGACGACAACATGATGGCCGTCATCAGCCCAAATGTTGAGGTCAATCTCGAAGAAACCATCGGGTTTGAAATAAACCTGGATAAAATCCATCTTTTTAATAAAGACAGTGGCGAGGCCGTTTTTTAAGACAGGAAAGATATATAAAATTCAGAACCACTGGACCTGCCGGGCTTCCATCCGCCCTGGAAAGGAGGTGTAATCAAATTTAAATTGATATTGACTCATCTTTTTTATTGCCCAGGAATTAAAAAGTGTACGGGTATAAAAATTCGTCAGGCTACAGAACCAACTGTTATGTTACATTTTTTAGACCGTGTTCGTTATGCTTAAGTCATCACTTGTCATACTTACACGGTTATAAACTTGAGATTTCAGCATATGACGGAATCCGGCAGAGAATCTGTTAATATGATGAAGAAAGGAGACTATTGTTATGAAAAGATATTTTAAAAACGTTGTACTGTTTTGCACCATTTGTTTTGTAAGTATTTCAATGATAACAATCGGGGGACATGCTTTGGCTGGGACAACGCTTACTTTTACCAGTTGGCGTACGGATGATACGGATGGAATGAATCGGGTTTTGGCGATTTACAATAAAGCCAACCCCGGGGTCACTGTTAAATTCACACCTGTCGCGGACACTGAATATGATGCCCAGCTCATGTCTTCTCTACAGACCGGGACAGGGGCTGATATTATTTTTCTCCGTTCCTTTTCCTCAGGAAGAGCGGTTTATGATGGAGGATTTCTCCACGTGTTGGACAAAGAAATCACTGCTCTAAAGGACTTTCCCTCGTCAGCAAAAAAAGCCTGGTCAACAGATGACGGTAAGACTTATGGTGTGCCGATATTCGGTGTGACTCATGGGATTTATTACCATAAAGATACTTTTAAAAAATACAATCTTAAAGCACCGGGAACATGGGATGAATTTATAAAGGTCTGTCAAACCCTGAAAAAGAATGGTGAAAAAGTGCTAGCTCAAGGTGCCATGGATGAATGGACCTTATATGAAGTCGTCTATAGCGGACTTGGGGCAAATTTCTATGGCGGAGAAAAAAGCCGGCAGGCGCTCATGGCCGGTAAAATGAAACTGACAGATAAACCGTTTGTTGAGGCATTTAAACGTATTGATGATCTCCAGCCATTTCTCCCCAGGGGGTATCAGGGCCTTGATTATGTGAGCATGCAGCAAATGTTTTCAGCTGGACGGGCAGTCATGTTTATCGGCGGCTCCTGGGAAATCGGTTTGTTTAGAAGTCTGGGCGTAACAGATATCGGCTGGTTTCCTCCTCCTGTAAAAAACAAGGGAGATCAACTGTCATATTGCTTTCATGTAGATGCAGGCATTGGAATCAATAAGAAAACCAAGAATTATCCGGAGGCAATAAAATTTTTGAAATGGACGGCTACTCCTGAATATGCCCAGTTAGTAATGAAAGAAGTTCCCGGATTCTACGCGTATACACCTGGAAATTTTAAACTGGATGATGATCTGGCCAAAGCAATGATTTCAGCAGCTCAGGGAGCTGATATCACCATCCGAACAACCTGGGAAAAATTATCAGATCAAACACCAAGTGGTAATTCACTCATGAATGAGGCATTGATAAAGATGCTGACAGATAAGCTGACACCAGAACAGGCAGCAGCTTATGTCCAGAAGGGATTATCCTGGTATAAACCTTGAGTAACAGGTCCGATTGCCCTGAAATATATATTTCAGGGCAATTTTTCCAGGACTATTTAATCGAACCAGTCTCATTTCTATTATTGTATCTTTTTGATCAGTCTTTTTATCGAGCAAACAGAATGCGTCCGGTTTCTTTATAAAAGATGGAACTTAAACATGGAAACTCAACCTTCAACTCCAAAGCCTAAACTCTTTATTGTGTATTTTCTTCTTCCTGCTCTGTGTATCTATACGATCTTCTTTTTTGTACCGATCATAGATTCAATCCGGCTCAGTTTCTACGATGCAAACGGACTTATCGTGAAAGAGTTTGTTGGCTGGGGTAATTTCAAAAAATTATTTACGGTGTACCCGTTTAAAGAACGCTTGATTAACGCGTTTACCAACAATATTGAGTTTTTTCTAATTGTCACTTTTATTCAAAACTTCATCGGGTTTCTGATTGCCTACCTCATCACCCGGCGGATGTGGGGTGCAAACACCGTGCGAAAAATCAGTTTTTTACCAACCACGTTATCCGTAATCGTTGTCGGATTTTTATTCAGTAAGCTTATCTTCAACCCGGTGTTCGGAGTACTTGACAGAATTCTTGAAGCTGTCGGCTTAGAGTTTTTAATTCACGCGTGGCTGGGAGATCCGGCGACCGCTTTACCGGTTCTGGCTGTTGTTATCAGCTGGCAATTCATGGGTGAAACCATCCTGTTTTATACTGCCGCAATTGATAACATTCCGCAGGAAATTGTAGAAGCTGCGAAAATTGATGGTGCCAATCAATTACAGATGATCAGATATATTGTTGTACCTTATATTATGCCTGTTATCATGATTGTTACCATTATCATCTTTATTGGTGATTTTACCCAATTCGATATCGTTTATGCCATGGCGACCTCCCAGGGGAACCCTGTCTATGCCACTGATTTGTTCGGCTCTCTCTTCTACCGTGCGGCCTTTACTGTTCCGGCAAGAGGTGGCTGGGGAATCGGTATGGGTGCAGCCGTATCAACGGTGATGTCACTTGTTGTGTTTATCGGGTTAGCAGGATGGATGGTCTTTTTTAAATCGAAGAAGAAAGTTGATTATTAGAAGTGGTTACAACTCCTAAAATAATAAGGGAAATGAGATGCCGTTGAAAAAAGTAGTCACACGGACGATATACTATGGCGTAATTATTTTCTATGTTATAACCATCGTGTACCCCATTTTTCTTATGACTGTAACGTCACTGAAACCCACAAGAGAAATATTTCAAAACCCCTATGGTTTTCCTGAGACATTATATCTTAACAATTACGTCGAGTTAATGGTCAAAGCCAACTTTGGGACCTATTTTATAAACAGTATTCTCATTGTGCTGATCAGTTTATTGATTATTGTGATGTTCTCAGCGCCGGCGGCCTTTGTATTTGCAAGATATTCATCCCGATTGAACAGATTCTTTTATATATATTTCCTGGCAGGACTTGTTATTCCGATAAGACTTGGAACAATCAGCCTGCTGAAAATGTTTGTCAGCATGGGATTAAATGATCATATCATTTCACTGATTTTGATAAATATTGCTGTCGGGATTCCCCTAGGTGTGTTTATCCTGACAGATTTTATTAAAATGATTCCCAGGGATCTTTTTGACGCGGCTCGTATGGATGGCTGCAGCGAACCGGGTGTTTTTATGAGAATTGTGTTTCCTTTATTAAGACCCGCGATTGCCGCCCTGGCTATCGTGATATTTATTCCGATCTGGAACGACTTCTGGTTCCCTCTCATTTTAATAAAATCCGACTCAATGAAGACCATACCGCTGGCAACCGCGCTTTTGTTTGGTCAATATAATACTAACTTTGGTTTAGTGTTTGCGGCCTTATCTATGGCTTCTGTTCCAATCGTGATATTCTATCTTATTTTTTCCAAGTTTTTTACAAAAGGACTCTTGCAGGGAGCGATCAAGGGGTAACGGGTTGATGACGGTGGAATAACAAATTGATATTCAAAGATTATAAACGGAGAATAAGAGAATAACAGTGGAAAATTCGCAGCTGCTCATTATCGGAAATGTCAATGTTGATTTTATAATCGGCCCGCTGGCCACATGGCCGGAGGTTGGAACCGAAACAGTATTACCCATGAGTGATCTCAGACCCGGAGGTTCGGCCGGGAATACCGCCCTCGCGCTCAA
>JAUVGT010000311.1 GCA_030593645.1 Deltaproteobacteria bacterium | reverse complement strand
AAAAGTCCGAATTAGACGGTTTCGTAAAAAGTTCAAATTCAAGGCGTGCAAATTTCGTAATCATGAAGCGTACTTATAGTACGTTGAATGATTGCGAAATGCAGCACAACGCAGAAGTTGGACTTTTTACGAGACCGTCATAATTCAGCAAACAATGCTCACTATTATTGGAAGTCGTTTTAAATACTTCCGGTTTTGAAACCATTTCGAATCAATGAACAAAATGAATATTATACCCACATCGCTTCCTGAAGTTCTGATTATCGAACCCGATTCATTTGAAGATAACCGCGGTTTTTTTATGGAAACATACAGCCGTGAAAAATACAGGGCAAATGGGATAAACCCTGTTTTTATTCAGTCCAACCTTTCATTCTCAAGGCAAAATGTATTAAGAGGTCTCCACTACCAGATCAGGCACCCTCAGGCAAAGCTGATACAGATCATAAGCGGTGAGGTGTTTGATGTGGCTGTTGACATCAGATCGGGTTCTCCAACTTTTGGCAAATGGACCGGTCTGATTCTTTCCGGACAAAATAAGCGCCAATTGTATGTACCGGAAGGATTCGCTCACGGTTTCTGCGTACTGAGTGAGTCCGCTTATTTTTATTACAAATGTTCTTCACTTTATTACCCGAACGATGAGGGGGGAATTATCTGGAATGATAAAACAATTGATATAAAATGGCCTTTAACCCATCCAATCGTTTCCGAAAAAGATCGCCGGCTGCCGTTTTTCTCTGATCTTGGCCCCGAACAATTGCCTGCCACGGGGACTCCTCATTGAAAATTCTAGTTTTGGGTTCAAAAGGTCAACTCGGAAGGGAATTGGTTCAAAAAGCCAGTATATCCGGGATTCGTTTACGAGGAACTGATATACCTCAACTGGATATTACGAATTTTAAACAGGTCCGTGATATCATTTCTGATTTCAAACCTTCAATCGTCGTCAATACTGCAGCATATACCGATGTCGACAGGGCAGAGAATGATATTAAAACTGCCTTCTCCGTGAACAGGGATGGTCCCGCTCACATTGCAAAGGCCTGTAAAGAGGATAATATTCCGCTTGTTCATATCTCAACCGATTACGTTTTTAATGGAAAAAAAAGAACACCCTATGTTGAGTCCGACCCGATAACACCACTGGGCGTATATGGTCAGAGTAAAGCTGAAGGAGAAAGCAAAGTTAAGGAATATTTAGATAAACATATTATTTTACGAACATCCTGGCTGTATGGTTTTCATGGACATAATTTTGTAAAAACTATTTTAAAAATTGCTTCCCAAAAGGAATCAATCCAGGTAGTGTCGGACCAGCATGGATCCCCCACAAGTGCTGCTGACCTGGCCGGAGCTGTTCTTTCAGTTTGCGGCAGTATTCAAAAAGATCAGTTCATGAAATGGGGAATTTATCATTATTGCGGTAAAAGCACAACAACACGGTACGGTTTCGCAAAAGAGATATCCAGATTATCCCGGCCCTTTGGTAAAAACAAACTCAAGCGCATTGAACCGGTGACGTCCGAGGAGTACCCAGCGCTTATAAAAAGACCTCTTTATTTGGTACTTGACTGCAGTTTGATTCAAAAAACATTTAATATCAAACAAATGCCATGGCAAAGCAGTCTTAAGACCACAATAGATCAACTTTTATCTTAAATGCCTGGTCATTGCAATGATTTCGCTATGAAAGAAGAGAACAGAAAAATAGAACTTTTGGCTCCTGCCGGTTATTTTGAAAAGCTTGAAATCGCCATTCATTATGGCGCGGATGCAGTCTATCTTGCAGGTAAAGATTTCAGCCTTCGTAATTTTTCAGGTAATTTCACCATTGATGATATGGAAAAAGCTGTAAGAACAGCACATCATTATAATGTAAAAGTTTATGCCGCATGTAACGTGTATTCGCGGAACAATGAACAGAACCAAATCGCGGAATACCTGGAAACCCTGGCAAGAATTAATGTTGACGCTGTCATTATTGCTGATCCCGGTGTTTTCTTTATGGCAAACAGAATCATTCCGAATGTTTCTCTTCACCTCAGCACCCAGGCCAATACGACCAACAGCAGCAGTGTTCGTTTCTGGAAGGATCTCGGTATTAAAAGAGTCAATACCGCAAGAGAATTGTCAATCGATGAAATAAGAGAAATCGCAGCTGTTTCTTCAGTCGAAATTGAAGCATTTATTCACGGTGCAATGTGCATATCCTATTCAGGCCGATGCCTCCTCAGCAGCTTTATGGCAAATCGCGACAGCAATCGGGGGATGTGCTCTCACCCGTGCAGGTGGAAATATTCGGTTGTGGAAGAAATGCGCCCTGATAAATATATGCCCGTCAAAGAAGATGAAAGAGGAACTTATATATTCAATTCATATGATCTTTGCATGATCGAACACATTCCTGAACTTATTGAAGCGGGAATCAATTCACTAAAAATCGAAGGACGGATGAAGGGAATAAACTACCTTGCTTCAACTGTAAAAACATACCGCTCAGCAATAGACTCTTATTACTCAAATCCTTTAGAATATAAAATAAAGGAAGAATGGATCGGGGAATTAAACAGCATCACAAATCGTGGATACTGCACCGGTTTTTATTTTATGGATCCTGAACAGATTATTCCGAATTTCCATAATATAAAGCCCAAGATCGGCCGAAGGTTCGCGGGCAAAGTGATCAAGGCGACCCATTCGCACCATACCCGGGTTGAGATAAGAAATAAACTCTTTAAAGATGATATAGTGGAAATACTAAGCCCGAACAGGCCGGTGCTAAAAGATAAAGTCATTGAAATTATCGATGGGAACTTACGGCCACTCGATTTTGCTCAACCTGGAAGCATTGTATCACTTGTACTTGGACATGATTGCATGACAAATGATCTTATCAGGAGAATTGAAAAGATCTGAAGTAAAGCGCAAACGTTGACCAGGAACTACCCATGTTGAAAGATTCAGGCGAAAAACATGATCCATTGAAAAAAATCATTCAGGATATATATTTTGAAACATCTCCTGATGGGACTATTACGGAAATCAGTTCTGCAATTGAAGACGTTTCAAAATATACTCAGGATGAATTAATCGGCACCTCCTTGTTTGATCTATTCGCACGTCTTGAAGAAAGTGACAGATTTTTGCATGAACTCCTTCATAATGAGGGAGAATTAGTCTCATTTGAATCGCTGATAAAGGACAAAGACAAATTCTGTTTCTATTGCCGGATCAATGCGATTCAGGAAAATGATTCCAAAGGTAAGCCTCTCAGGCTTTTGGGGACCATCCGAAATATTACTCAGCAAAAGGAAGCCGAAAAGGAACTTCAAAAAAAACTTGACCAGCTTCACCAGTCTCAAAAGATGGAAACCTTAGGAACCCTGGTGGCCGGTATGGCCCATGAAATAAACAACCCGATCAACCTGATTATATATAACACCCCGCTCTTGAAAAAAGTCTGGCATGATTTTCTTCCCATCCTCCATCAGCATTTCTCTGATAAACCGGATTATAAATTCGGTGGATTAACCTATGATTTTCTGGAACAGAACCTGGATCAGCTCCTCTCAGATGTTGATATGGCCGCCCACCGTATAGCGAAAATAGTAACCGACCTGAAAAATTTTTCACGACAATCCAGTGTTTCTGAAAAAAGGCCGGTTAAAGTTAATGAGGCGGTAAAAAACGGAATGAGATTAATCCGGACCACATTGAAAAATGCCGGCATTAAAGTATCTCTGGATTTGGCACCCGATCTGCCGCTCATAGAAGGCAGCCTTCAGAACATCGAACAGATAATCCTGAATATTATCATAAACGCGATACAAGCCATTGATCATGACAAGGGGTTTCTAAAAATTTCCACAGGAATAGAAAAGCGGGACAAACGGGTGGTTATATCTATTTCAGATAATGGTAAAGGCATTAATCCAGCTTTGGCAGACAGGCTTTTCGAACCTTTTGTGACAGATAAGCAGGCCGAAGGCGGGACAGGACTCGGTCTTTCCGTCACTTACAGCCTGATCAAGGCGCACGATGGAGAAATTTTATTTAAAACCAACACGGATAATGGCACAACATTTACATTATTGTTTCCAACAATTTTGCAGGAAAAAGCGGCAAGAATTCTTGTGGTTGATGATGATGACGAGATCCGGGAACTGTTGAGCTTCGCACTCACTTCCCAACGCCCATATCTTGTAAACGAGGCTTCAAATGGTATCGAAGCATGCATTAAACTCGGAGCGACTAAACCCGATCTCCTGGTGCTTGATATATTTATGCCGGACATGAACGGACTGGAAGTCTGCCGGGCAATCAAAAATGATCCGGGGCTTTCAGATATCAAAGTCGTCATTACCACTGGTTTCCCCGACCACACAATATTAACTGAAGTGAACCGGCTCGGTTTTACAAATGTTTTGTACAAACCAATAGAAATAGACAATTTTCTTGGGTTTGTTGACAATATACTGGAAGAATAGGATATAATGGAGAAACTGAAAAAAATAAGTTTGATGGTCTCGTAAAAAGTCCGAATGTGACGGTTTCGTAAAAAGTTCAAATTCAAGACGTGCAATTTTTGTAATGATGAAGCGTACTTATCGGACCCGCCCTGTTAAATCTGTCTTTTTATTTAACCGGGGCGTTGAATCATTGCAAAATGCAGCACAACGCAGAAGTTGGTCCGCCTACGGCGGATTACGAAACCGTCAAGTTTACATTTTAGATGCTCGGAGTAAGGATGGAATCCACAACGAACAACAAGACGCCAATTCTTGTGGTTGATGATGACAATGGTCTTCTTTTAAGTACTAAGGCAACATTGCTCAGCGCGGGTATGCCGGAACCCTGCCTGGTATCAGACAGCAGGCGCGTGATGGAATTGTTAAGCAATCATGATTTTAAACTGGTCCTGCTTGACCTTGTTATGCCCCATATCGGCGGTCTGGAACTTCTCAGACAGATGCATGAAACGTTCCCGGATATTGAATGTGTGATTATTACTGCTGTGAATGAAGCACATTCAGCGGTTCAGGCAATGAGCCTCGGCGCTTATGATTACCTTGTAAAACCCCTGGATAGCGAAAAACTGATCATCGTGGTCAACCGGGCACTGGAAAGATACAACCTTAAACATAAACTTATTCTTTTATCCAGGAAACAGTCATTTTCAGATTTAAACAATCCTGATGCGTTTAAGAGCATGATAGCCGAGGATGAAGAAATGGCACTTGTATTCCGCCAGGTTGAAGCTGTCGCCCCTACTGAATACAGTGTTGTCATCAGCGGTGAATCAGGTACCGGCAAAGAGATGCTGGCAAAAATCACACACAACCTGAGCAACAGGGCGGATAAGCATTTTGTAGCTGTAAATATGGCGGCCATAAGCAAGACCATTTTTGAAGACGAATTTTTTGGTCATACAAAAGGAGCATATACTGACGCCGCCAGTGACAAGCAGGGCTTTTTTGAAGCCGCCAGCGGGGGCACCCTGTTTTTAGATGAAATTACTGAGTTGGACACCGCGCTTCAGGGAAAACTTTTGCGTGTAATAGAAGAAAGAGAACTTTATCGTCTGGGGAGCACACAGGTCAGGAATGTTGATGTCCGTATCATCGCCGCAACAAACCGTGATATTAATAAAGAAATTGAAAATAATAATTTCCGGGCCGATCTTTTTTACAGACTGAATATGTATCATATCACTGTTCCCCCGCTAAGAGAAAGAAAAAAAGACATCCTGCCGCTGGCCCGCTTCTTTACCCAGCGACTACTCGAGAAACACAAGCTGCAACACCTCGAGCTGGACGCGGCCAGCCTGGGGCAGCTCGAGACCTATCCATGGCCCGGCAACGTCCGCGAATTGGAGAACGCCCTCGAGAGAGCTGCCGTGATGTCCGAGGACGGAT
>JAUVGT010000191.1 GCA_030593645.1 Deltaproteobacteria bacterium | reverse complement strand
GAATATAGAATTCAAACGGATTTAAACTGCTCGGAATGGCTTTACTGCAGCCGAGCCTTGTCATAACACTCCTATGCAAAATAATTTTAAAACAAAGATAAAAAAGTATAAAAGCGAAATATACAATACCGGCAACAAGGGACCACCCAAGAAATGTCGCCGTATACGCAAGGACAGTCATAATCCAGAAGGTCAGGTCAATAAAAAAAACAGCATCAAGGCTTTTTCTTTTTGAATTGACCGGCCAATAGAAAGCGATCCCGAACGTATTCGTGTAATCCAGCGCGATATGAAGCAGCAGGCCCAGGATTGCTGCGGCGAACACTCCTGCATTAAATTCAAGCAGATAAAATATTGGGATACATAAAATAAAGGCAAATAGTGGGGAAAGAATCAGGGAATGTGTCGGCCCCTGGTGATTTTTCAGATAAAATTTTTTACCAAAAGCCATAAAAAAAACATCCAGGTCTGGAAGAACACTCGCAGCCAGAAATGCCGATCCCGCAACCTCCTGGTTAACCGCGGCAAGCATACTGAAACCGATTCCCCCGATCAGTGTATGATGAATAATGTCCATGACGTTATATCATTATATTTTACTGTTTCCGGTGTGTCAATATGAACCGGGAATGGATATACGCGCTATTAAAGTATTCCATTCTTTGAATCCAGTCAATGCGGCATATTAAGCTCGACGATAGCGGTGCAGCAGAACCGTAATGAAATTACATATGTAGGCTGAGAAACGGTACAGTACAAATAGTCTGCCGTCGATCATTAAATGAACATTATAATAGATCGGTGCAGGGTTATAAAATGTAAAAAGTTGTCAAATTTTGGATAATAAAATATACTGATCATAAACGTCCATTGATTTTATCCAATATAAATAAAAGCCAAAAATTAATAAGGACGGTTTCGTAATCCGCCGTAGGCGGACCAACTTCTGCGTTGTGCTGCATTTCGCAATCATTCAACTCCCCTGTTAAATAAAAAGACAGATTTAACAGGGTGGGTCCGATAAGCACGCTTCATCATTACAAAATTTGCACGCCTTGAATTTGAACTTTTTACGAAACCGTCACATTCGGACTTTTTACGAGACCATCAATAATAATACTAAACATGTGTACACGGCATATTATTTTCATTTCACAGATTGAGTTCGGGTAAGATTTAGAAAAAATGATAATAAATCCGAAAAGTTTAACCGCTATTTTACATGTAAAAGGGGCTTTTTCATTTCATGTCAATGATCTGAAAAAGCCCTAATTGTAATTTAGCCGTTTTTTTCAACCAGAGAGCTGAACCGTTTTTTTATATCGATTGTGTCTTTACCGTCTAAAGTGCCGTAAATCCATCCTGTGACAAGACCTACACCGAAAAACAGGGTAATCAGCAGACACACTTCTTCAAAACTCATAAATTGATACATTTTCTTTCTCCTTAATATATATGCAGCTATGCATACAGTCCGAATTTTTTGTTTGTCCTATAATCGTATTTTGTATTGATTTTTATACTGAGAATAAATGGAAGTTTTAAAGCTACATGCAGCGTAAAAATCTAACGTGGACTCAAAATTTCTCCGCAATATAATACACTGGGAAAAAAAATAAAGGGTTATTTCAACTTTTTTTATCATTTTTATTAAAAAATATGATAATATGCTGCAATTATTTGCTATTTTGATATATATTTTTTAAGCGGCTTTTTAATCCTGTTTTTGGCTTGATAGTGAGCGTTTAGCGTCTTAAATTAATGATATAATAGTGTATACCTCAAGATTTTTATATTTAAGCTGTTTAAAATGTAAAAATAGATGTAAAAAGGTAACCTTGCTGAAGACGTAAAAAATTCAAGCCATAATCCGGTTTAACATCGGTATTGGGCTTGTAATGAGGCTGTAACACCACTTTATAGTCGATGTGATTGTAACCATTCTTATGACAAAAAATGATAAACAATACTGGGAAACCAAGACGCTGGCAGAAATGACGGCTGATGAATGGGAATTTCTATGCGACGGCTGCGGGATATGCTGTCTTCAGAAAATTGAAGATCAGGATACAGGAAACACAACCATCAGTTCTGTTTCCTGTCTGCATCTTGATATAAAGAGCTGCCAATGTAAGATATATTGCAATCGTGCTTTTATTAACTCCGATTGTATCAAGCTCACACCAGACAAGCTGGAACAGATCACATGGCTGCCCGAGACATGTGCCTACCGGATGATTCATGAGAAAAAGCAGCTTGAATGGTGGCACCCTCTCATATCCGGTAGCCCGGGAACAGTGCATTCAAGCGGGATATCAATACGAAACAAAGCCGTATCGGGTGAACATGTCCATACGGATGACATTGAAAATTATCTGTTATAATGAGTGAGAAGTCCATTGTCACCAATCATCAAAGAAAATAGCTTTGACAAGACAGAAACGGTATTAAACTGGCTTGAACAAAAACGAAATGCCTGTCAGTTTTCAGTTCAAATGATTCCCTTTGATCAGTTGGATCAGTGGCGGTTTAAAAATGATACCGGTAATTTGGTTCATCAGTCGGGTAAGTATTTCAGCATCGAAGGGATCAGGGTTTCTACAAATTTCGGATGTATAGAAAATTGGGACCAGCCGATTATATATCAGCCTGAAATTGGAATCCTCGGGATTATTGCCGGGAAAATAGACGGTATCTATCATTTCCTGATGCAGTGTAAGGCAGAACCCGGGAATCCGAATATCATACAGCTGGCACCGACTGTTCAGGCTACTGTGAGTAATTATACAACGGTGCATAATGGTCGTGTTCCTTTTTACCTTGATTATTTCCTGAAAGAAACAGGACGCGAAGTATGGGTTGATCAACTGCAGCCCGGTCAGGCCGCCCGGTTTTTTCAAAAGAGAAACCGTAATATGATTGTGGAAGTAAACCGTCATATCAAGATTCATGATGGATTCTGCTGGCTGACATTGCCGCTAATTAAGGAATTGCTGGCTGTTGATAATACGATAAATGACGAGGCCCGTTCTGTTATCGCATGTCTGCCCCTAAAAAAAATGTCTTCTGATATATCAGATCACAAAACAGTGGGGTGCTTTTCCCGAGATCTGATGGTTTCAATGCATAGTGATGGGAATACTCAAATGAGCTGGGAAAAGGTCCTGGATTGGATCGATGAAACGAAAAGGAGTTATCAGCTAAACACAGAAAGGATTCCTTTAAAAAGGCTGTCCCATTGGCAGAGGAATGCTCATGAAATCATACATCAATCAAAACATTTTTTTTCAATCATTTCAGTATCAGTTGATGGAGATTCTCGTGAAATATCGCGCTGGACACAACCGCTGATCGCGGATAATCATATGGGTATTGCCGGATTTGTTGTCAAAAAAATCAAAAATGTAATTCATTTTCTTATTCAGGCTAAGGTGGAACCGGGGAATATTAACATTATTGAACTGGCACCCACAGTCTTATGTTCCTCCTGTGAAACCAGGGCTGACCGGTCTGAAAAGCCGTCATTCCTGGAACTGTTCTCAGACGCGCGTCAGGATCGTGTCAGGTATTCAACCATTCAATCGGAAGAAGGCGGAAGATTCTTTCGTGTTCAGAACAAATATATGATCGTTGAAGCAGACGAAAGGGAACTGACAGAAATCCCTGCCAACTATGCGTGGATGACATTAGAACAGATGGTGCAACTTGTCGGACACGGTTATTTCAATATATACGCCAGGAGTATCATTGCATATACTGTTTTATCATAGAAGTGGTTTCAAAAATTCCTATAGGGTTCAATCGCGGTACTGGAGCAATCCGGCCGTTGGCGTGACTCAAAATATGTAATATAATTCATTTATGGATATCATATGACAATTAAATCATGGAATTATCTTAAGGAATATCATGACGAAAAAGAAGAGATCGACTCCGCGATTCGTCGCGTACTCGATTCCGGTACACTGATACTCGGAGAAAATGTAAAGAAATTCGAAAAAAAATTCGCTGCTTATTGCGGGGTCGAGTACGGTGTGGGTGTAAACAGCGGTACGGACGCTCTTTTTTTGAGTCTGAAGGCATTGGGAATCGGGCATGGCGATGAAGTAATAACCGTCCCGAACACAGCTGTACCCACGGTTTCCGCTATTGTCTCTGCGGGTGCTGTGCCAAGATTCGTGGATGTGGATCAGGAAACTTATTTAATGAATGTGGACGCTGTTGAAAATGTGATTACAAGCAGGACAAGGTGTATTATACCTGTGCACCTTTATGGTCAGTGTGTTAACATGAAAGGACTGAATCAAATTGCCCTGAAACATGGGTTGTCAGTAATAGAAGACTGTGCTCAGAGTCATGGTGCTGAAAACTTTTCCAGGAAATCCGGTTCAATGTCCGATATGGCGGCATTTTCATTTTATCCGACAAAGGTTCTTGGCGGTTTCGGTGATGGCGGGATGATTATTACTCATAATGAGGAGTATTATAAAAAGCTTAAAAGACTTCGACTTTACGGTATGGAAGAAAAATATTATTCACTGGAACATGGCTACAATTCGAGACTGGATGAGCTGCATGCATCAATTTTATTAAGCCGACTCGGGCGGTTGGATCAATACATAAAACGGCGAAGAATTCTTGCCGAACAATATGATCAGGGGTTGAAAGACTCGGGACTTGTTCTTCCGAAAACAGAGGGAGGAAACAAACACGTATATTATCACTATGTAACCAGGCATCCGGAAAGAGAATGGATTATTCGTGAATTAGAGAAAAAGGATATTGTCGTGAATATCAGCTATAAGTGGCCAATACATGTTATGTCCGGGTATCAATCACTGGGGTACAGGGTGGGCGATTTCCCGGTTTCCGAAAATGCGGCAAGGGAATTATTTTCTTTGCCGATGTATCCATCTCTGCCAGGTGATGAACAGAGGATTATTATTGATTCCCTGCTTGAAATATTGTCCGATATGCCGACAGCTCAGGTAGCACAGTGAATCCGTTTATGAAGAATAAAAACAGAAGAAATAAAATATCAATTGTCATACCGGTGTTTAACAGTGAAAAAACAATCGGAAGTATTGTGGATGAGCTGGTCAATGAACTGGAGAAAAAATATATCCTGGAAATCATACTGGTAAATGATGCTTCAGAAGACACATCAGAAAACGTTTGTGTCAACCTTTATAGAAAATACCGGAAAGTTGTTCGTTTTTATTCATTAGCAAAAAACGCAGGTGAGCACAACGCTGTAATGGCGGGACTTGGTAAAGCCGGGGGTGATTACATAATAATCATGGATGATGACTTCCAAAACCCGCCCAGGGAAGTAAACAGGCTGGTTAAAAAGGCGATAGATCATGAGTATGATGTGGTGTACACATACAGTGATAAATCCGGGCGTTCGCTATTTAGAAAATTGGGAAGCATTTTTACAAATTCAATCACCGGGATTATTATGAAAAAACCTTCAGGATTATACCTGTCCAGCTTTAAGTGTATGAGCCATTTTACAGTAAAAGAGATTATAAAGTATGAACTGCCGTTTCCTTATATTGACGGACTGATACTGCGAACAACTGGTAAGGTTGGTATATTAAAGGTTGAAGAGCATGAACGCAGGACGGGAAAATCAGGATATTCGTTTAGAAAACTGTCTTCACTCTGGCTGAATATGTTTTTCGGGTTTTCAACTCTGCCTTTGAAAATTGTTGTGTTTACCGGCATCCTGTTTTCAATTGCCGGCCTGATTACAGGATATTTTTTATTAATGAGAATAACAAATGATTCAGTTTGTGATATGACATTGTTTTTAATTATCATTGCCGTGGCTACTATTTCAATCATTCATTTTACCATGCTATGGATGCTGGGTGAATATTTATGGCGTAAACAGGCGATACAGAATAAAACACCGCAATACATTATCAGGAAATCTTATGATTCTGGAAACACGAAAAGAAAAAAACAGTAACCATTCGCACAACAATAAAAAAATGATAAAACTAAACATCATTTTAATAGTCATTTGTCTGGCGGTCCTGGCAGCCACCACTCAGCATTTTTTTAAGGAGTTTAAATATTTCAGACTCATCCGGGGCAGTGATGAAATTACACGCCTTGAAGAAAAGTTTTCGAGGATAAAATATATGCTTCCTCCTAATGGGGTTATCGGTTATTATTCGGATCAACCCCATGATTCATTTACTTTGAGTGTGGCCAGATATTCTTTGTCACCAAGAATAATTGAACTCGATAGTAATCAGACGATTATTATAGGTAATTTCAGTCAGCAGTCAATCCTTAAGAAGTATGCGGAAGCAAACAGCCTGTACATCGTAAAAAAAATTGATAAAAATATTGTTTTATTCAGGAAAGGGATCGATTGATGCCGGTACTATTGTCAGCTGCTGTATCTATCGCTATCGGCTTTATAATTATTGATCTGCTATGGCCCCAAAAAAGCACATTCAAAGATTGGTTTGGAGTCAAGGTCTGCCTTGCGGTCGGCACCGGATCCGGTATTGTATCCTGTATTTTTTTTGTGTGCCTTGTATTATCAGGTTCTGTGAAAAAAAACTTTATTTATTCTGATTTTATACTGCTTATTATATGTGCCGTTATTTACATGCTTCGAAAAAAGAAAGCGTTTAAAGAATTTGTAAAAACGGGGTCCGGAATCGGGATAAAGAAAGAATTCAATTTTCTGTATATCGCCGCCATTGCGGTGCTGCTAATTTCAATTGCTTCATTTATATTGAGGATATTACATCATCCGCATGGGAGCTGGGATGCCTGGAACATATATTCTCTTGGGGCCAGGTTCATTTACAGGGGCGGGGCAGATTGGACAGCGGCCTTTGCGAATCCTTATCACTGGACGCTTCCGGATTATCCTCTATTACTTCAAGGAAATATCGCAAGATCCTGGAACTATTCAGATCATGAAACCATACTGGCCCCTGCACTCCTGGCGTTTCAATTCACCTTTGCCTCTATCTTTTTGATGATTACTTCAGTTTCAATCTTTAGCAGTAAAAAGCAGGGGATTATAGCGGGTATGGTACTGCTTGGGATGCCTGTGTATTTATTTCATGCGTCATGTCTTGTGGCGGATGTCCCGTTGGGTTTTTTTATTCTTGCTCTGATTGTTATGTACTGCGCAATGGATAAAATACAAGGGCAAAATTTCGGCCTGGTTTTATTGTGCGGTATAACAGCAGGCCTGGCCGCCTGGACAAAGAATGAAGGATTTATTCTGGTCATTTCTGTGCCTTTTGCGAGATTCGTTACTATTACCCGGCATTATGGTTTGCACTATTTTTTAAAAGAAACAGGTGTATTTATCGCGGGGTTGTCACCTATTCTTATTATCATTCTATATTTTAAACTTAATGTGTCTTCACCTGAAATTTTCTTCATAAAACCGGAAATGGATTCACCGCTGACACCGATTTTTAACCAGGATATCAAAACCCTTTTCAGGAGTCTGACAGATATTTCAAAATACATGTTAGTCGCCAAAGTATTCGCTGTAAAAATAGTTGAGATTGGAAAATGGTTCCTGCTTGGTTTTCCCATATATTTATTACTGCAGGGAAGGATCCATAAAAAACAGCTTAAAGCGGGTTTTTATACTTCCATACTGATTTTGCTGATAATGATATCAGGGTATTTTACGGCTTTCCTGGCATATCCGCTGGACAATCTTGGATGGCTTATGGAAACCACCACATTAAGACTTTTTATACAAGTACTTCCGGGAATATTATTTGTTTTTTTCTTTTTCACAGCTGCACCCGAAGAAGCCGGTGACAGGAAAATCGGTTATCATGGTCAGGGGCCTGGCGATCCTGAAGCCAAACTCTAATTGGTATTGAAGGCATAAACCGTGAGTTTGACGCGTATTAAAAAGCTATATTCGTCCGCGTGATGGCCATGATTTTTTTATGAATGGTAACCAAGTAAAATCTTGACAAGAAGAAGGTATTTAATGTAGAATTTGTGTACTGCATTAGCGGCGAACATTAAGAACAGTAACAAAATATCTATTACAATGTGGTAGTAAAATATAATTCAAAGATTTTAAAAGTCCGTCTTTTCATCATTATAATAAGGAGGAAATTGGTATGTTAATACAAAAAATGCGCAGGCTGATCAAAGGTAAAAACGGGCAGGGAATGACAGAGTATATTATTATCGTCGCCCTTATTGCCATCGCCGCGATTGGTATTTATACCCTTTTTGGAAAACAGATCAGGGAAGTTGTCGGCGCCATCAGCGGCCAGCTGGGCGGGGAAACAGATGATGCCGCAGCTATAGTAGATACGGAAGATCAACGGGACAAGGATGTCACGGTTCAGGATTTTGAAAACTGATTTCAGTTTTTTGTGTAAGAATTGTTTATCATAACAGGATTTTTAAAAGATGATCCTCCTGATTTTTTAACACCTGAATCGATCGGGCTGTAACACATGAAGTTCAGGTCAATGAAATATATCAAACAAACCGTCCTGGTCCTTGTAAAGCAGGACAAAGGCCAGGCCATGACCGAATATGCCGTCATAGCCGCAATGATTGTGGGCGTGGCATTATATTTTAACAAGGAAGTTATAACAAAACTAAACGAATACTATCAGCTGATAGCGGACATGGTGAGTCTGCCGATTCCTTAACAAGTCTTATTCTGGAAAGAAAGGAAAAAATTGATCAATCATTCCATGCAGATCCTAACTATCGATCCGGCTGTTAATCTTGTCCTGCTTTTACTTATCCTTTCTTCTTTTATCACCGATATTACAAAAAAAAAAATATATAATTTTCAGACATATCCTGCCATGGTAATCGGCTTGCTGTTGGGCTTTGTATCGTCCGGAGGGCAAGGTGTGTTGATGAGTTTCCTGGGTCTCTTGTCCGGTATGGGACTGCTTTTTCTGTTTTTCCTGGCGGGCGGGGTTGCGGCCGGTGATGTAAAACTTCTCGGGGCTGTGGGCGCGCTCAAAGGGAGTGTATTTGTTCTGTGGACCATGTTCTACACCGGACTTATCGGCGGAATAATGGCTTTTGCATACATTATATGGAAAGGGAAACTGCTTTCCACTTTGAAATCCGTATTCAGGATTTTAAGACATCCTGTAAAAGGCCGACAGGAAGAAGATGAAAATATGAAGTTGTACCTGCCCTATGGCGTTGCTATTTCTCTGGGGGCGGGATGGGCGCTGTTTACGGTATATAAAGGATGACGGTTTCGTAAAAAGTCCAACTTCTGCGTTGTGCTGCATTTCGCAATCATTCAACTCCCCTG
>JAUVGT010000303.1 GCA_030593645.1 Deltaproteobacteria bacterium | reverse complement strand
GGCGCAAATCGGTCTTTTAATTCTTTGCCGATACTTTTTTCCCGGACAACTGCATTGCAGGCTTTTAAAAATCCCTTGATATCACTGACAATCGGGAGATCAACCGTGCGGTTCCGTCCGATCTCTTCAGGTGAAATATCCACCTGGGCGATTTTTGCGGCCGGATTAAAAATATCTCCAAACAGATAATACAAAGATATGCGGGTTCCCAGTACGATGATAAGATCGGTTTCAATATAGGCGGCAAACCCGGCGCCCGGGCGAATGGCAATTGCACCCTCGAAACATAACGGATGATTGTCAGATAAAATCCCTCTTCCGGACAGGGAAGTAAATAATGGCATGCCGGTGCTTTCAATAAATGTTTTAAGCTCTTCTTCAGATTTGGACTGCCAGGCCCCGCTCCCTGCGATCACCACAGGGTTTTTAGCTTTTCGCATCATTTCCATCAAGGCCAGGGCTTTATCGGGATCAGCAGGATTTGAAACGACTTCTGTCCGCGTATATCTGACAGCTTCCTGATCAACAATTGTGTTAAGGACATCCACCGGGAATTCCAGGTATACCGGTCCCGGCCGGCCGCTCAAAGCGGTTCGAAAGGCAAGATCCACGTATTCATTGATCCGTTCGGCTTTCTGGCAGACAAGCGTTTTTTTCACCATGGGCCGGATCACTTCCTCCTGGGGCATATCCTGAAGGTCCAGTTTTTCTTTGTTATTGAGCCCCACACACCCGGCAATCAAAACGATCGGCGTATTTGAAAATTTCGCGCTGGCCACACCGGTCAGGGCATTTGTAAAACCGGGCCCTGCCGTAACCATTGCCACTCCGCAGGTCCGGGTCATTTTTCCCCATGCTTCAGCCATAAACAATGCCGATTGTTCATGCCGGGTATCAAAAATCTTAACATCTGAATTTTCAAGATACTGGTAAATCGGGGTGATGTGCCCGCCGCTCAGCGAAAAAACATAGGGAATCTGTCGGTCAATCAGTGCCTGCGCTGCAAGTTCAGCTCCTGTTATGGTTTCCATGCTATCTCCTTTATTCTTCCTTTATAATTCCATTAATTGACCGCCGCAGATATTGATGGCCTGGCCGGTGACATATGAAGACGCATCAGACGCCAGAAAAGCTGCCATATCTGCCACTTCATCAGGAGAACCGATGCGGCCCATGGGAATGGATTCACACATTTTCTTTTCCTGCTCTTCAACACTGGTGCCTAAAAATTTGGCTTCAAGCTCAAATCGCCATTTTTCAAGACTGGTCATAATCTGTCCGGGGCATATGGCATTGACGCGGATATTTAAACCTGCCAGTTCCTTTGCCATCACCTTGGTCAGCATAATTACCCCGGCTTTGGACACCGCGTAGGCTCCGTTAAACAACGCGGGAACCTTTCCAGCCCGTGATGCGGTATTGATAATGCTCCCGCCATTTTCCTCCATCATCGGGACCACGGCTTTTGAAACCCTGAAAACCCCATGCAGGTTCACGTCAAAGGTTTTCATCCAGGCTGTTTCGTCATAGGTATGAATACCGTTGGGTACGCCAAAGGTGGCTCCCGCGTTGTTGCAGAGAATATCAATTCGTTCAAAGTTGTCGCGCACGCGGGTCATCATTTTTCCAATGGTATCGCTGCTGGTGACATCCACATTCACTGCCAGGGTTTTTACATGGTATTGATCACCAAATTCTTTTGCGATCGATTTCATTTCATCCATGGTTCCGGTTTCCATATCCGCATTAAAATTTTTGGCATTACCGTAATCGGCAATAATGATATGACTGCCGAGTTCCGCAAATTTTTTGGCCATGGCACAACCGATGCCGGATTTTTTCCCGGCTCCCGTGATTAAAACAACTTTGTCTTTAAGATCTGTATGCATTTCATCTCCTATATTTTCTCAACCAGTTCCACACGACGGTTTTTTGCTTTTCCCTCTTTGCTTTTATTCGAGGCCACAGGGCAGAGCGGTCCGACACCTTTGGGTGTTAAGCGGCTTGGATTGATTTTATATTTTTTTATCAGTTCATTTACAACGGCACCGGCACGGGATTCAGCCAATCGCATATTGGAACTTAAGATCCCGACCATGTCTGTATGACCGATCACATAGATATTGAGTTTGGGATCTAAATTCAACAGGCGTGTAATTTCTTTGAAGGCCGGTGCGGAAGATGGTTTGATCGTGGATTTTCCAGTATCAAAATGTATTCCATAAACAGCCACATGCCCTGTCTGGTTTATGTCTTTTAACATGGCTTCAGCATCGGCTATTACTTCCTGTTTCATAGATTGTTTTTCAACAATAACCAAATAATATGCCCGTTCACCATAGGGGTTTGAGATTTGGAGCCAGATTTCACGGTTATCCGCAATAATTTTCATTGTGGCCATGCTGTTGGTTTCATGAAAAACTTCACCCCCGATTTTTTTAATCGCATTTGTATAATTGCGTACTTTTTGTATGCTCGACATCAGCGGCGCGCCTTTCTGCTGTCTATATATGATCTCATATTTACGGCCTTCTACCTTCTTTTTTCCTTTTTTCAATTGAAATTCGTGCGGACCAAATTCGATATCTTTATAGGTGGAGATGTAGAAATTAGGTATCCTGGAAACAAGCGGGTGATCTTTACTGCCGGCCGCGTCTTTTTTTTTGTTTTTTATTACAACTTTTTTTCCAGACGGCATGGTTGTTAAAGCTTTAGCAACTACATCCTGACGCATCAGACTTTTTTCTACTATGGTTAAGTGATAAGCTCTTGGGCCATAGGGGGTTGATATGTGCAGCCAGATTTCACTCTTATCCACGTTTACTACCATTGTGGCATTGCTTTTCGATTCATAAAGAACTTCGCCCCCGATTTTTTTTATCGCGTTTGTATAATTTTGTACCTTTTGGATGCTCGACATGGGCACCGCGCCTTTTTGATGTTTATATGTGATCAAATATGTGCGGCCCTCTACTTTCTTCTTTCCCTGTTTTAATTGGAACGCGTATTGATCAAATTCGAACTCCTTATACGTTGAGATGTAGAAATTAGGAATTCTGGAAACAATCGGGTGATCTTTGCTATCCTTCACATCAGGTTTTGCCGCCCAGGTGATTCCGGAAGAAAGACCGAATAACAATACAGTCATTATCATTATTAACGGTTTACGCATAATTATCTCCTTATTGTTTTAGTGGAAACCAATTCTACAGGCCAGATGATTTTGTATCTTCAAACTACTCATTGATTATATGAGGCCGAGAATTATATTCCAGAACATAGCTGCCGATTTCATAGCATTATCTTCATTAAATACACTATCATCTTTTGCCTGTCACTTTTTTTCTTTTATTATCAATATATAATTGATATATTCTTATTATATCCATCCAAGTTTTTGACCCGGATGGTTCCACTGAAAATACAGAACCCATAAATCCGTGAATAACAAGACAGGTCACACAATACCCCATGAGGTGAACAATGATTCAAATAATTGCTAAATTGATAAAGGTGTTAAATTCAGAAACCGAACCCGCCCAGATCAGCCTGGCTGTATGCCTTGCCATGATCATCGGGTTCACTCCGCTCTGGAGTTTACACAATGCCTTTGTGCTCTTCCTTGCACTTGTGATCCGGGTAAACCTTTCCACCTTTATTATTGCATGGGGGGTATTATCCGGCATTGCTTATTTGATGGATCCATTATTCCACGCCATCGGGCTGTCTGTTCTCACAGCGGATTTTTTAAGATCGTTCTGGACAGCGCTTTACAATAACATCTGGTTTCGTCTGGATGGAATTAACAATTCCATTACCATGGGTAGCCTCCTGGTTTCATTCCTGCTTTTTGTGCCGGTGCTGCTGATACTGAACCTTGCCATACGAAAATACCGGACTCACATTCTGACATGGGTTGAAAAAACACGGGTGGTTCAGGTGCTTAGGGCAAGCAAATTTTTTCAGGCATATCAAACCGTGTCCGGTTGGGGAGGTCGATCATGAAAAAGTGGATTCGCTGGCAGGGTATTATTCCGTTTGTCTGTATTATGGGTTTATTGGCACTGTTCTGGTTTGCATTTCTTGACATTATCGTGGAATGGGGCATTGAATCGGCAGCCACCAAGGCTGTGGGTGCCCGTGTGGAAATCGATAAAACGGACGTATCGCTGTTTCCGGCCGGGATTAACATTTATCGGCTTCAGGTGACCAACCCGGATGAACCCATGACCAATGCCGTGGAGATCGCAAAGATGGGTTTTACCATGGACAGCCATGCGCTGCTTCGAAAAAAGGTGATTGTGGATCAAATCGTCATGGATGGTTTGCGTTTGAACACCCCCAGAAAATCCTCCGGGGCAATCAAAAAACGGGGCAGGGACGATAAGGAAAAGAAAGTCGATTTAGAAAAATTCAGGAAATCAGTCGAAAAGGCCGGCTGTGTATCTCTGGAACTGCCGTCCCTGGAGACACCGGATATAAAAAACGTATTGGAATTGGATAACCTGGGCTCGCTGAAAATCATCCAGCAGTTCAAAAATAAAATGGACACCGAAAAAAAGCAGCTTGAGGAATCTTTAAATAAACTTCCAAATAAAAAAACCTTTGCCCGATATAAAAAAAGGATAGAAAAACTGCAGAACAGTAAATCGTCCATCGGTGGATTCCTGTCCGGTGCAGCCGAGGTGCTGGATCTTAAGAAAGATATCGAAACGGATATCAACCGGCTGAATCAAGAAGTGGCCTCATACAATAAAATGATGAGCACGTATAAAAACCGTTTATCCCAGGTTAAGGAGGCTCCCCAGCAGGAAATCAGGCGGCTGGCGGATAAATATGCCCTGTCTCCAAAAGGGCTGTCCAGAATGGGCCAAATGCTGCTCGGTCCTAAGTTTTGCGGCTGGTGGAAAAAAGGATATTACTGGTATGCCCGGGTTAAACCATATATCAGGCAGCCTGCCGGGAAGAAGGACGAGCCGGAACTGGTTGAACCCATTCGTGGAAAAGGGATTAATGTGAAATTCGCGGAGCATCATCCTTTACCGGATTTTCTCATCCGGCTGACCCGTGCCAACGTGATTCTGGAAGCCGGTGAGCTTACCGGTGTCATTGAGAATATCAGCACGGAGCAGCATGTAATCGGAAAACCCATAACACTTAAGTTTTCAGGTAAGAATATGAAAGGGTTGAAGGCGTTTAATGCCATGGGAGAGATGAACCATATTCGTCCGGAAAATCCGAAATATACCATGGACATGAAGATAAAAGCCTATCAGCTGAGAAACCTGGTGCTGTCCGAAAGCAAAACGTTTCCGCTGACTATCGATGAGGCAAGAACCGATCTGGATATGACTTTCACCCTTTCGGGCTCGAAGCTGTCGGCTCGTTTGAATTCAGTACTCGCTACGGTCAAGATGGCTCCCATTGCCGGTGAAAATTCCAGCACTCTCGCCAAGGCCATGAGTTCGGCATTGTCCGGAATCAGAAAATTTTCTGTAAGAGTGCGGGCCGACGGCACCATTGAGGATTATCATATTGATATCAAATCGGATCTCGATAAAATTCTAAAATCCGCCGTGGGGAATCTGATCAAAAAGGAAGCCCGGAAATTTACGGCCCGTCTTGAAAAAGAGGTGATGGGCAAAGTGGGCGGCTCCATGGGAGAAGCCAATCAGAGTTTTAACGCACTGGGTCCTGTGGGTGATGAACTGACCAATCGCTTGAACCTGGGGAACAATTTATTAAAGAGTGATTTGTTTAAGGGTGCAAAGCTGCCCTTTTAGAACCCGTTCTAATGAATCACAGCACCATTTTATATCGGTGCGAACGTATGTTCGCTCATTTGGTGCGTATGGCCGAAATGATTCGTTCATGGGCGTTCTATATAAACAATAATTTCAGTACCTCCATTTACCAGCAATTCAACATTCCAATGGTGACGGTTTCGTAATCCGCCGTAGGCGGACCAACTTCTGCGTTGTGCTGCATTTCGCAATCATTCAACTCCCCTGTTAAATAAAAAGACAGATTTAACAGGGCGGGTCCGATAAGTACGCTTCATGATTACGAAATTTGCA
>JAUVGT010000128.1 GCA_030593645.1 Deltaproteobacteria bacterium | reverse complement strand
GATCTGAATTTTGATCAGTACACCCTCCAGTACACGGATGTAAAAAATCCCGACGACTGGCGTCCGATCATGCCGCCATCGGACCGGATGGTCCTCGATGATGATTTTACCCAGTGGGTACCGCCCCATGAAGGGATATTTTTGGTGCGCCTGACCGTGACCGACAAGGCGGGCAACAGCACCTGGATCAGAAAACGGGTGTCATGGGGAAAAAGATTCAGCATTGCCAACCTGTATAAGAACCATGATTATTTCTCACCCAATGGAGACGGCATTCAGGATACTGCGGAACTTTATTACCAGGTGCTTCAGCCGGTCCATCTCCGGTTTTTTGTTTATGATGAAGATGACAAGCTGGTACGGAATTTTTTGAAAAGTTATTCCTCACCGGTTGAAGAGGATCATGTGACATGGGACGGAAGGGATGACAGTGACCAACCGCTTTCGGACGGTGTCTATCGGCTTCAGATCCTTGATTACGAGTTTTTCTACGTGCTGGACAACACTCCCCCGGAAGTCAACCTGAACATGTCCGAGGAATTGAGCGCACCGGGCTGTGATGAAATTCAGGCTCACCTGACCGGTATGGCCTGGGATGAAAATCCGAAGGAATGGGTCATGGAATACGGAGACGGTGAAAATCCCCAGGAATGGTATGAGTCTGGCCGGGGAAAGGATTCGATATTTTATGAAGATGGACAAGGAAATATCGAACCAAGACTGCTGCGTTTATTCTCCAATGAGATACTTGATTTTGTCATCGGTAAACGGTACCGGCTGACCATGACAGACTATGCCGGAAACAAAAACTCTTATTCCAGCAATATCGTTAAGTGGGATCAGATTCTAATTATCAATCAGTGGGATCATGTTGAAATTGGATATGGCGAAGATCCTGCAGAACTGTTTAAGACCTGTTTTAATGAAAAAAAAGGTTTGTTCGACAGTATTCCTAAAAATAATATGAAGCCCGGAAAACATATTATCAGAGGGTTTGAAACCATTCGCATGCCGTTATTTCGGGTGAATCTGCAATACAAGATCAGGGGAGAGTGGCATGATGGTCCGGAAACGCTTGATCCGGATACCGGCGGGATTTATCTGGAATGGGACAATGGGGATATGAACACAAAAAATATCGACTATATCCGGTTTCAGGCATTTGATATCAACCAGCAGCAATACCTGTCAATTCCGATTGAGGTCGATTCTCCGGAGTTCAAGATTAAAACTCCTTGCCCGACGGAACCGGACTTTATCAACAGCAAATTGCCTTTTGAGGGGACTCGAATCATCGATATTTCTGAACATCTGAATACTCTTACCCTATATGCTAAAAGCCGGTCTCATTCAAAATATCTGACCTGGACATTGTATCATGAGTTAGATGGCGCTAATATTAGTGTAAAAGGCCCATATTTCTTTCCCAACGATTTAAAAGAAAACACGGCATATAGATTTAGGATGATCGGTATGGGCCAATATGGCGGCAGATATATTGCGGAATCCGACTGGCTTCCCAAACCTCGGTGCGATAGCAATGATGATAATTCTCTCTCTGACATATTTGTGCTGTCTATCAATCACGAAGATGCGATATGTAATTCAATTTCAAATAAGGCCGAGATTAGTACAAATTACAAGTTTAATTTTTCCAGCGAAATATCATTATTGTCATATGCATATATAATCAATGATTCAGACAGTTTAAGAATACTGAAAAAGTATGATCTCACCCAAGAAGATATCGGTAGTCTTACACTCAATACAAGTTCGATACCGGAAGGCAAATACCCGGTATATGGCCAGCTGATCTACACTGAAGATGATGCTGAAAAAAAAATGGAAACAGGGCCTATAGACTTAGTTGTGGACCGCACGCTTCCTGAGGCACGAATCACTTATCCCACAGAAACCGGTACCGTATGCCCCAAAATTCAGCCCGAAGGATGGTATGGTGTAGATATTGAAGGTATTGTAGAGGACCAAAATCTTAAGGAATATAAGCTTTTTTATGGGATTGGAAAACACCCTGAAAACTGGTTTGATCCGAAAATAGCGGGAAATATATCGAAGCATGGGAATATCGGGACACTCGATACAACGAAAATAAATGAGCCGATAATCACATTAAAACTGGAGGCAACGGATTGGAGCGGTAATCTGACGTGTACGACAATGACGATCAACCTGGATACCTTAAGTGATTTGAAACACACCTGCGATGTTTTTCTATTTTCACCCAATGGTGACGGAGAGCTTGACGAGGCGATCATCGAATACACCATCGATGAATTTGTGTACGTCAATCTCCAGGTTCTGGGAAAAGACGGCAAAACAGTTGTCAAAACGCTCCTGTCAAACCATCCCCACCAGGACGGGTCCGGCATGGTGATATGGGACGGCAGGGACGATTCCGGGAGCAGGGTAGCGGATGGATTATACAAGCTGAATATCGAGGTCAGCGATCTGTGCGGCAATTCCATGGATGGAGTGTTTCACAGTCTGAAAGTGGACAATACACCGCCGACCATTGATATCACCTATCCCATGCCGGATGACGAGCCCGGACTGGTGGTGGAAGTACGTGGCACGGTACATGACAAGAATTTTAAGGTATACAAGCTTGAAGTAGAAGAGACCGGAGACCTTTTGGCACAACTGGGCCGGCCGGTTCAAAATAAAATAATCGGTAAATGGAACCGGGGAGAATTGACCGGCACGTATCATTTGAAAGTCACAGCTGAGGACTTGGCGCATAATGAAACAGAAAAAACCATTGAAGTAGTCCTCGAACAAATCGGGGACCTGATCCAGGGCCTAAACGCGGAACCCGTACTCTTCTCACCCAACGACGATGGGCTGCTGGAGTATACAGAGATCAAATATGTGATCAATCCCGACATCAATGAGAATTTTAAAGCCACCTTTGAAATTTTCAGAAACGGTGTTCGGGTCCGTGAATATATTGAAGAATCAATACAGGGTGGTGAGCATGTATGGCTGTGGAACGGGCGTAGCGACAACGGTGAGATCGTTCCGGACGGTGAGTATACTGTTATTCTGACTGTGGAGATGGTCAATTCTCCTGCCAATAACCAGAAAGAAAAAATCACCGTAATGACAGATGCCACACCGCCTGTGATCAGCATTATGGATCCCGTGGAAAACAGCTTTATCAAGGGAAGCTCTGTCACCGTCACGGGATCGATCGCCGATGGAAACCTCAAGGACTATACAATCACCATGACAGATGTCGCCGGAACCGTTGACATCGATTCCGGAACTCAGAACCGTATGGATCATATGTTTGCGGAACTCCACAAGCTGGAAGACGGACCATACACATTAAACGTACACGCGGAAGATCTGGTTCAGATCGTTTCGGAAAAGAGCATCCCCTTTCATGTCGACCAGACACCGCCGGAAGTTAATCTGTATGAACCCGCGCACAACGAACTGTTTGGAAATGAAAAACCGGTCATTCATATCACGGGGTCCATCGAAGAGGAAAACCTTGAATCGTGGGTGCTGCGTTATCGCGATTTTAACGGCAATCCCGATCTGTGGACTGAATTGAAAACCGACACCCGCCTGCCGGCGGCAGATGAACTGTTTGCGTGGAATGTGGGTCCGAACGGCATTGTACCGGATGGGATTTATGTCATTTCGCTATTTGTCCGGGACAAGGCAGAATGGGAAGTCGAAAAAATTGTCAATGTCAGAGTGGACAATACGCCGCCGTATGTCGCGGTGACGTCCCCGGGGAATGATTCATATGTCACGGAGCCCTTTAATATGTTTGGTACGGTTACAGACAACAATTTTAAAGAGTATACAGCAGAAGTAAGCGGGGGGACCTGTGATACCGCCGCGAGATGGGCGATAATCAAACAATCCGAAGGAATGGTGATCAATTCCCAGGTTGCCCAGGTCAGCACACTCCCGCCGGACGGGAACTACTGTCTCAAGGTGACCGCGACGGATCAAATCGGTCACAATACGGAAGTCAAAACAGGCATTATCGTGGACACCCTGCCTCCGGCTCCCCCGGTCTTATCCGGTGAAGTTGCAGGAGGAACCGATGCGTCCTTGAGCTGGACGGGCAATACAGAACCCGACCTGGCAGGCTACCGGCTTTACAGGGACGGCACTATCGTTCATGACGGTCTGCTTGCGGATGTCCAATACCTGGATCAGGGACTGACCGAAGGAAATTATGTCTACACGGTCAGAGCAGTTGATTTTGCTGGACTGGTCAGTGATCCGTCCAACGCAGTCACTCTAAGAATCGATCTGACTCCGCCCAACGCCGCGATTCGTGTCCCGGATGACGGGGCGTCTGTTTCGGATCTTGTGCAAATAAAGGGCACGGCGTACAGTTCCGATGATTTTAAAGAATTCCGCGTGCATGTGGGAGAAGGAGCGGTGCCAGCGGTATGGACACCGTTAAACAGATCCTTTGTCCCGGTAAGTTACGGCAAACTGGCCGAATGGGATACACTGCAGCTGGGTGAAGGAGAATACACCATCCGGCTTGAAGCTGAAGATTTAAGCGGCAATGTCAATACGCAGACCGTAACCGTCAAAATAGATAATACGCCGCCCGACGCGCCCGAGCTCCTTTCGGCCGACCCCAGGGGACCGTTGAGCCCGGATGTGGATGTTCAATGGCGGCTCGAACCGGAACCGGCGGATCTTGCAGGATACCTCCTCTACCGAAACCATGTACTGGTTAATGTGTCGGGTACCGTAATCGGAGATTTGAGTCCTTATCTGCTTTCCGGTACGGTGTACGAGGACCTGGGCCTGCCCGACGGTCTTCATACTTATTATATGTTTGCCATGGATGAATCCGGTAATATCAGTGAACAATCCAACTCTATGGAAGTCGATATCGACACCCACGCGCCGCATATGGTGATCACCGAACCCAATGACGGATTTCAGTTTGAACATGCCATTATGATCAAGGCGGAATCGGATGATCTGGATATCGTTTCTGTTCAATTTCAGTACCAGATAGGAACCGATGACTGGATCAATTTGAATGAACCGATCACCGCAGAACCCTTTGCAACGTATCTCGACCCTGAAGCCCTGGGGCTGCTTTACGGATCATATCAGTTAAGGGCCGTTGGCACGGATCGGCATAACAATACCGATGCAAACCCCGAAGAAATCACGGTGATCTATAAAGACATGAAGCCACCGGCCATACCGCAAAATGTGGCAACCCTTGTGAACGGGGGGACCGTCACCGTATCCTGGGATGCCAATACGGAACCGGATCTGGCTGGATACCATATCTACCAGTTATCCGGAACCGTCAGGATAAAACTGAATACGGGCACGCATACGGATACAAGCTACAATCATATCAATCTGACGGACAAAACCTATACCTATGAAGTGACCGCCATGGATACGTCGGACAATGAAAGCGATCCCGGCGGTCCCGTATCCGCGAAAGTATACACGCCGCTGGTTGATCAGCCATACACACCGATAGATTCGGCAGAGCTTGTTGTCATCGGCAGCAACGCCGAACCGCATTCCGCTGTGGAAATATCCGTGCCACCGGAGCTGTTTACCGCAACAGCCGGAGAAGACGGAAGTTTTACAGGCGAGACCTCGCTTATCCTGGGTGAAAACGCGATCACCGCCCAGGCTGTGGACAGTCACGGAAACAGGAGTAAATCGTCCGAACCTGTCATGGTGGTATACAACGAGGCTCCGGAACCACCAACAGGTCTGGCGGCATCGGTCACCGATCATACCGTGGACCTGACCTGGGACGCTAATGACGAGCTGGATCTGGTCGGATACAATGTGTATCGTGACGGTGAAAAGCTGAACTCGCCTTCGGCGGTCACCAGATATCAAGGGACTGCATCGGCTTCTTACAATTCATCCAGCGCAGGAAGGGCGTTTGATGGCAATCCAAATACTTACTGGTACAGTGTACTCTATTCAATTAAAAATCCAGTGAGGTGGCAGCTCGATCTGAACTCACGCATGCTGATCAGCCGGATTGAAATCGAGTGGGCGACGTCGGTTGATGCTGCGGAATATTTTGTCATTCAAGCCTGGTCTGGATACGCCTGGATTACCATCAGAGTTGTTGAGGGGAATCAATCCAAGATCACGGTGGTTGATTTTGATAGACCCTACGGTACAAATAGAATCCGCTTCTTAATTTCCGAACCTGACGATACATACTCATATAGGCCGATACGCATGAGCGAGGTCCGGATCCAAAGGGAAAACCCGACATTCCCTGCTGTATCACCGTCGTTTAAAGACCAGAACCTGTCAGACGGCATATACAGCTACCAGGTCTCCGCCATCGATAAGTACGGTTATGAAAGCCTACTGAGTGGGGAAACGGTCGTGGCTGTGGGTGATGTTACCCTGCCTGAGCCTCCGGTCAATTTGACCGCTGTTGCATCCGGCAGTGATATCCTGCTCGACTGGGATGATAACACAGACGCGGACCTGGCCGGGTATAACCTGTACAGGAGACTGGCAGATCAGCCGGACGATCTGTGGATACCGATAAACGAATCGATTATTGTGAACAGTGATTACGTTGATCAGGGGCTTAAAAACGGGAACTACACATACCGGGCCACGGCCCTGGATAATGTGGGAAATGAAAGCGGGCCATCAAACGAAGCATCCGCTACAATTGAATCGGAAGTGCCCCAGCCGCCCATCAATCTGAGCATATCGGCGGTACCCGAGGGAGAAGCTCTGACAGCATGCTGGGAATACACCGGCGATCCCGTGGCAGGGTATAATCTATACCGGGCCGAGCAGAGTGGCGGACCGTATGAACGGGTCAATGAAGAACTGATCCCGGGGACCTGTTTTACCGATACCGGGCTGATAAACGGGAAAGAATATTTTTATTACGTGGCCGCGGCGGACGTGTTCGGAAATGAAAGCGCTCCGTCCGATGAAGAGAGCGGGATACCGATGGATACTGTGGCCCCGGATGCTCCGAGACTGGTTTATCCCACAATCCCCGGATTCCCCATTGAAGTGAACCTGGACCGGACCGATATCGCCGGTACTGCGGAACCGGGATCTCTGGTGAACCTGTATAATAACAATAATTATGTTGTTGCCCTCCTGTCAACAGATGAGCAGCTCGAACATGAAGTTGTGCTTAAATCAGAATGGGCGGTCCTGTCACCTGATGGGGAGACCATCGCCTATGAAGTCTACCACAATGGTCAGCGTTCGATCTGGATCAAAGAGATCGGTTCTGATGACACACAGCGAGTTATCAACGACGCGGAAGATCCGGTCTGGTCACCCGATGGGAAGAAAATCGCTTACAAATACAGGGATGAGAATTGGTATTACCATATCGGGATCTATGAAGTGGCAACCGGAATCAAAACCCCGCTGACCAATGATCGTTGGAGTGAAGAATGGTACCCGAACTGGTCCGCGGACGGAAAGAGCCTTGTCTTCCAGAGCAACCGGAGCGGAACCAGGATCTGGGTCAAGAATCTGGAAACCGGTACCATGCGCTACGTGACGGACAGCAGGTGGCGATATTGTCCCAAACTTTCACCCGATAATACCAGGGTGGCCTATATTCGAAGTGACCGCCTGTATTATAAAGATATTGACGGGAACGATGTTACAGAACTTACACCCAGGATTTATTATAAATACAATGATCAGATCAAATCGTTTGAATGGTCACCGGATGGGAGCCGGATTGCCTATATAGACAATCAAAATTATATCTCGAATATCTATATCTATGATATTCAGACCGGAGTATCATCCAAGATGACCCATGTTTCGGATATAACCGCTTTAAACGTAAGTATTGTCGGATTAAACTGGTCCCCGGATGGAAAATCCTTAAGTTACTGCCTGTGGCATAAAAATGACAGTCAATATGAAATACGTTTGATACCGATGGATAACCCATCTGAAGACAACTTACTCACTCAATGGGAAAATGAAACGCTGATGGGTTTTGACTGGACCGATTCGGGTAAGATCATCTGGACCTCCCAGACCGGCATGCGGACGCTGCTACCGGAAGGCTGGTTCTATTTCTCAGGTGTCCCATTGGATATCGGTGAAAACCATTTCCATGCCACCGCGACCGATGTTTCAGAAAACGAGAGTGAACATTCCGAAGAAATCATTGTCAGCTTAGAGGCGCAGCTGTTGCCCGACCTTGAGACGCTGAAAAAGGATATTTTTATCTATCCTCTGGCGCCTATAAACGGCGAACAAACAGTTATCGGTGCTATCGTTAAAAATAACAGTGCCGTTCCCGCTGAAGACGTGGATGTGGGCATATACCTGCTCGATTCGGGCGGGCACATGAATATGCTGAAAGAGGAAACCATTTCCTATCTCGGCGCGGGATCAAGCAAACCAATAAGCCTTGATTGGGACAGCACAGGGAAAACCGGCGAGAACACCGTCTATGTGTTCGTCGATCCCGAGGATGTGATTCTCGAAGCGCGGGAAGACAACAATGTATCCTCCAAACGATTCTATGTGGTTGAAGAGGCAGGGGTAACACTGACCACCGCCATAGATTCAGAACAGTACTCGATCAATGAGGAAGTCAATATTTATGTTGAGGCCGTTAATGGTGGGTTGGCAAAGAGAGCGACTCTTGAAATCAGGGTTGAAAATGAAGCCGGAGAGCTGACCGGGATCGTGGATACAGTCACGGAAGACTTCCTGTACGGCGAAATCAAAAACTATCACCGCTCCTGGAATACCGGAACGGTGCTTGCCGGGAACTATCGTGTACACACTGTTCTAAGACAGGGAGATGAAATACTCAAGGAAAACACTGTACCCTTTGAAGTGCTTCCGGAAGTCAGTGTGGACTCGACACTGGTGACTGATAAGGCCCATTATGGATCGGGTGAGAATGTCTATCTGACCGCGGGGCTGAACAATAACGGTATTAACGCAGATATCACGGATCTCTTTGTAAGATTGAATATTCGGTCACAAAATACGGCCGAAGTATTCTCAAAAGACTGGGATGTGCCGAGCCTTATGGCTTCATCATCCGCAGAGCTTGACGCGGTATGGAACACGGCACTGAATCCGGCCGGAGTATACACGGCACGCGTTGAAGTGATGCATGACGGGGAGATTATCACCGAAAGCGTCCGGACCTTTACCATCAACCAGACGCTGCGTCTTGCCGGCACCATCAAAGCAATACCCGAGGTGGTTCCTCTGGGTGTGAATATTACGGCGGAATACACAATCGGAAACAACGGGAACGGGCCGATTAATGCTCTGCTAGTGACCGTTGCGGTTTACGATCCGAAATTTCAGGCGGTTTACGGTCCACAGGAAATGACGGTTGATATTGAAATGGGTCAGATCATTTCAGGGACCGCGTCTTTTGTCACGGACAACCTTGCCACAAAGACGTATCAGCTAATCCTGAGGGCGAATGAGCCCCAGGGTGTCAAGACCCTTGCGACCATACCATTTAGCGTAATCGACGCCCATGCGCCCGAAGTGGATATCGTTTCTCCGGAACCGGGGCAGGTGATCAATATCTCCAGTGAACCGCATGTCGGTCTCACGGTGATTGCCACGGACAATGCTTCAGGTGTGGAGCGTGTTGAATACCGTCTTGATGACGGTGAATGGACGCTGATGCCGGTGACCAATCCATCGGCCGGACGATACACTGTGTTCTGGGAACCGGTGGAAGCAGACGAAGGCCCTCACACCATATTCTTCAGGGCATTTGACAATGCGGGGAACATGTCGCAGCCGGTGGACGTTTCAATCGTCATAGAAGTGCTGACTCCATTTGAGCAGCTGACCGGAACCCTTACGGCTGATCCGGTTCAGGTGATCCAGGGCCAGGAAGAGAGCCTGATTTATACCGTAAACAATGAAAACAGCCAGGACCTCGAAAATATAATAGTCAGAGTTGAGGTGATCGATCCGGATAACCAGGAAATAATGGAAACCCTTGAAAGAACGATAACCCTGGCCGGACAGACCATTACCACCGGAGATTTTAAGTGCGCCACCATAGCGCTTGAAACCAAGGTTTACAGGGCCGTCCTTAAAGCAGTATCCCAGGACGAACCAGAGCCGAAAACACTGGCTGACGCGGAATTTGAAGTGCTTCCGTCCTTGGAAGCGGAAAAACGTATGACAAACCCGTCAAACGTTCTGGTATGGGTCAATGACCCCTGCTGCCGAGGTGCCAATGGTCAGGCTGTACAGCCCGATGCGAACAATGGCATTTTCGGAGCCGATCCCGCGGCAGATTCTGGCGCTCAGGCGGGGCCATTGTGTCATCCGATATGCAGCCCCCATGACTGTACGCGGATCGAACTGCTGGAAGCGATTATGGATGAAGCTGCCTCGGATTACCTGATTGTATTCGATAAGCATGTTTTCGCGGAAGAACTGAGAAATCCCTACTATACGGACATTCTCATTCTCGGTAAAAACAGGGTGCTTCCCACTCCGGTCGCGGATGAGCTGACTGAAAAGGTGAACTCCGGAACCGGACTGATCTCCTCCCTCTTTCTGGATCATTCCTGCAAGACAAATATGTTTAATGTCAGGTACAGGGGCGGCCTTTCCGGGAAGTACTATGATGTTCATACACTGGACAGCCCGGTCAGTACGGAAGGCGTCATTTCAGAAAGCGGATCACTCAGAAAAGTAGAAGCCGGAGAGGGAACTGTCATTGCGGGATGGATCAAATCAGATCTGAACAGTTCGAGTTTCTATGAAAAACGGGCCATCATGTGTCCGCCAAAATCGAGCAAATACCCGGCTATTGTATTGAATGAATACGGTCTGGGTAAAACAGTATACTTCGCGTTCGATTTGGGTCTGACACTTGATGAAGAGCGTTTTGAACAGATCAGGGAGCTGATTACAAAATCGATCTCTCATGTGCACAGGGAAAATGAATCGAACGTCTTCAGCCCATGGAGCATGATACCCATCGAGCTCGAAGTCACCAGTCTGGGGCTGGAGTTTAACCTGAAGATTATCGAGACCTATCCGGCCCAGCTTGAATTATACGATCCGCTTAAAGACGCATGGACCCGTAAGGGACCGTGGGAATCAGAGATGCAGATCGGGTCCCAGGAGACCGGCCTCTTCAGGTATTACTTCATGTCTCCGGGTTTTAATGGCCTTTTCACTCCCTCGACTGAGATCGGGTATATGTTTGATAATACATATACATTCTTCAGGAATTTGAGTGTCGAGTTTGAAGTGGCCGGCGGCTTAAATTCAGTGGCCGCTGAAATTGAACAACGTTTAGACGATCTCCCGGTATCAGGCTATGAACGGAAAAAAGCCGGCTACGTGATGAACTATGTCAATAAGGCCAAAGACGGCTCGATCGCTACCAGAAA
>JAUVGT010000256.1 GCA_030593645.1 Deltaproteobacteria bacterium | reverse complement strand
TGAAGTAAAGTCTGATATGATTTTGGACTCCGGTGTGTTAATCAGCTTTAACTGGCTTTCTTTGAGGCCATTTTTATCCAAAGCCCGGACAAGGAGATAGTGGGAAACCGAAAGTTCCACCAGCCTGACATTTCTTCCGATCAGATCATTCACGCTCCTTCCGTTTTTAACAACGATACCGTCATTTCCATTGGAAAAATCACCGAGAATAAGAGCGGTCGAATCAACGCCTTTTACCGCGGGGATGGTTAGCACATCCATGTTGGTCATCGCGCAGCCGTGATAGGTCCCGTTTGTATAGAGATCAATACTCTCAATGTAATCATCGACCAGGACCAGCTTGATTTCAATATCGTACTTTTTTGCCCATTTATCCAGAATACCGCTGTGTTCGGAAAATTCCCACGGTTCCCAGCCCGTATAGTGGGACCAGGCCACGGTAAATTTTTCAGCCGCAAAAGACGGGTAAACCGACAGGCATGTAAAGATGATTAACGCTATGATGATAAACGCGGTTTTCCGCAGCATGATTTCTCCTTGTTCATTGTTCTTTTATCTAATTTCTTTTGCTAGTTCAGTAATTAAATATTTTTGTTCTTTTTGTTAAAAGCAGGGCAGGCACAGTGGTGGAGGCTTCGCAAGGCTATGCCCGCACAAGCCTGCCCCTAAATTTAAAATTTAGAAACGGAGCGAAGCGACATCACTATTCGACGTTCGATGTTCGATGTTCATTTCTTTTTTTATCCCATATCCACATCGAGTGTAATGGCCGGGGACATTTTACTGCCCTGTTCCATCCTGGCAATTGCTTTTTCTGTTTCTTTGGTCAAACTGTCCATTTCGAGGATATTGTTTGCCATCTGCGGCAGGGCTTCCTTTCTGAATTTTGATATATCATCAAGGGCGGCATTGATATCAGCAAATGCCTTTTTTAATGTTTCCATATCCAGTGCTGTACTGCTGGCCTGTTTATGGATCGCGGCTCCCTGGGTTTTGAGCTGGGCGGCTGTTTGGGCAATCAGTTTGTTTGTGGTTTTATTTACCGCATCGATCTTATCGAGAACGATCTTCTGGTTTGCCAGGGCCAGGGCGACGGTTACCGCCACATTCAGGGCGTTTATGGTTACATTGATTCCCCGCTCGACTCCTTTGACCAGTTCCTTGTTATTCCGGATCACGATTTCAATTGCCAGTACACCCTGCTGGTTAACCGCAAGCTGCTGCTGCAGGTCCTGAATCCGCTGCCGAAGGGGAAAAATAAGTTCATCTTCAAGAAACCTGCGACGGGGATCATCTGCATCGATCTCCCTTTCAAGGGCGTAAGTAAATTTCTGGTCAATCAGAATGCCCAGCTGAATCACTTTTTGCAGGCTGAAAGTCAGGGTACGCATGGCTTTCTGGTCCTGGGACAGTGTAATATTGTCCCGTTTAAGAACTTTTTTTCCCTCTTCCAGTGCGCGGATAATGGCATCAATAACTGTCTGCGCCGACTCAAACCGGGTAAAAAATCTGCGGAGCGGTGAACCGATCCCAGGGATCCGTCCCAGGGCACGGGTAAACCATCCCGGCTCAAAATCAAATTGTCCCGGATCAAGTTCTTCAACCGTATCTTTAAGGTTCACAAGAGATTTGGCGACTTCCCCGCCATCTTCTCCCCGCGCGGACAGTTTCCGGATCGGTTCTCTCAGCATCGCGCTCCTGTGAGAGGCCGCCTTCTGGGTTTTGCTTCCGAGGTTTTCCACAGCGGCAATATTCTGGTCCCTGCCGTCCTGCTGTGAAGCTTCATCTGGATTTATGGATAGAACGGCCTTTACAAAATCGGACGCCTGTTTGTCTATCTCAGGATCCAGTTCACTGTCTACTTTAACAGCATTGGGGTCAACCAGTCCCAATTCCTGCTGAACATTGGTTGGATCTGCAAGCATTAACGCGTGAGTTGCCTGTGTCTGGGTTTCGGCCATAACGGACCTCCTTTTAATGGTTATCGAAAAAAAGCTTAAGTTTTATATTTTTGAATATTTGATAAATATCATTTTATTTTTATTTGTATTCATAGGCCCGGCTTGCCAGCTCCTGAAGCCGGGTGATGGCGGATTCAAAATCCGTATCCGTGAAACTGCCGTCCGTTCGCCATTCGGCAATCGCCGCTGAAATTTTTTCCATTTCAGTCATGGCGTCTTCATTTTTTGTTAAGAGATTGTTGACCTTTTTAAGCTGTTTTTTCCAGAGATCCAGTCTTTCTTTCAGGGTCTTTTTCTGCGCGGCCAGGTCTTCGGTAATATCGGTCATACTTTCCATTGATTTTAACCGTTTGATGATATCCAGGGGCTTGATCGACCCCGCGCTTTTTAAAATACCGACCACATCCTTGAGATTGTCCAGAACACTTAAGGTAACCTGTTCCGCCGCCCCGAGAAACCTGCCAAAAGTGATTTCATTTTTCCGCAGTTTGAGTTCAAGCAGTTCCTTAACATTCGCGTATTTGGTCTGAATATTTTTTAACTGCTCCTCACCGTGTTCGGCGTACTTTTCGATTCCATTGATCGCATGACATTCTCTAAGTCCGATTTTTATCAGTTCTCTGAGATACAGTTCATACTTTTTTTGACGTATGTTCAATTTTTGAACATACTGACTGCTGATCGAATTATTTCGCAGAAAAATCTGCATGATTCCCCACATGGGGCCGATGATCATACCGCCAAGGGCCGCCATATACAGAACCGGCATCCCGAATAACCAGCCCACAAATCCGCAGCTGGCGCCGATGGCAATGGGAAAAACAGTTAATGGGTGTTTCACGCCTGTTGTAAATACCGCTTTCTGAATCACCGCCGGGAGATATTCTCCGGGGTTTGGCGGTGTTACCTTTTTTGGAGTGTTGGTCTCCACTGGCATTAAGGCCTCCTTAAAAATCTTCCCGTACGAGTACGAGTTCTACCCGGGGAAGCCGATAGAGCCAGGACCTGCGGGATTCATTTGGTTTTTTCTTGAGGGGTTTCAGTCCACCGTACCCGATAACCCGGAGCCTGTTGGGGTCGACATTGTAGACCACCTCAAGATATCTGGCCACCGCGTCGGCACGATCCTGGGAAAGCATCTGGTTTTCATTCTTATCCCCGCGAATACCGGTGTGCCCCTCGATAATCACCCTGAAATTCGGGTAATGTTTCAGTCTTTCCACGGCCAGATCGATGACCTTTTTTGACAGGATATCCAGCTCTATTGCCCCGTGCTGAAACACAATCGGTTCCACTTTGAGAGTACCTACCTCTTTCAAAATGTTCCAGCCGTTTTCATCCAGGGCGGAAAACCTGGCTTCTATGGGATTCAATGATTCTGATGAGGCTGCGGCGGCACCCGGCGTGGTAAAACCGGCAATACCTTTTGAGAAAAGTTCTTCCAGAAAGGTGCTGTTGGTTAATCGGTACGGATCACTGTTCGGGATCGGGTTACTGGAAAAGTCACCGGTGTTCATCAGGATTTTTACGGTGGCCTCGATGGTATCCACGAGTCCTTCATCAGCGTAGCTTCCGGCGGCGGCAATACCGAACCATTTTTCACAGTTTTCACTAAAATTGGTCCAGTGTACCCCTTTGAGCATGGATTCCACCGATTTTTCAGAAAGCCCGGTGCTTTCCCTGACATGTTTTAATAAAAGAGTGTGATCATCTCGATATTTCTTTAAAACCCTGAAGTAGTTACTCAAAAACAGTTGAACAATTTCAGGCTCTTTCTGCAGATAGCTTCTGTTAACAAGGAGAATATCAACAATGAGTCGCTCGGTATCTTCGGTACCCAGAATTTTAACAATTTCTTTATGACTTAAAGCTTTAGATACATCAGGTTCCCAGCATATTGCCACATCGGCCTTTCCGGATATAAGCATCTTACGTGCCTGGTCCGATCCCCCGGTTTCAATTCTTAAGTCTCCTTTCGGGAGGAGTTCCGGTACATTGAAATGATCGGCAGTTGCCTTGGCCAGATGATGGCTGGGACTGCCCGGTGTAAAGGCAATTTTTATATCTGTTTTTCCTTTAAGTGCATCCAGGCTGGCCACCTTGCTTTTATTGGCAAGGATCGCGTCTCCGCCTTTTGATTCGTCAATGACCATCACGATCGCACCGGGATAATCATATTGTTCGGCGTTAAGTATAAATGAGTCGACTGTGGCAACCGCGAATACAATTTCCCCTGATTTTAAACGGGCCATACGCTGATCGTAATCCGCATTATCATCTTCACACAAGAGAATATATCCGGACCGCCGCATGAGGTTTTTCATTTCCGGGGAGCTTAACGGAAAATAACCGATCCAGTTGTCCATGGCGATGGTTATCTTACCTTTGGTTCTTGTGGCATCGCTTGTTTCTTTTTGCCGGCTTTCTTCAAATTTCGGTAAAAGTAATTTTACTGTGACAGCACCGATGACCACTAGTACAAAGATCATCACAGCCCCGATGACCGTTTTATTCATCTGATTAACTCCTTCTTACGTGTTAACTTTGACGGTTTCGTAAAAAGTCCAACTTCTGCGTTGTGCTGCATTTCGCAATCATTCAACGTACTATAAGTACGCTTCATGATTACGAAATTTGCTCGCCTTGAATTTGAACTTTTTACGAAACCGTCTCATTCGGACTTTTTACGAGACCATCAACTTTGGCTCTAATCAAAACTGGCGTCATCAAATACTTCCGATTCCGCAAGAACTTCTTTTAAACCTTCCCGGAGCTGTTCCGGGTTATCGGCAGATTTATATATCGTACGCCCGGGTTGATTTAAAGAGTGATGTTTGCCGATACAAAAACCGATACTGTGGATTTGTATCGGTGTTTGATATAATACATAATTCACATATTTGGATAAACGATTCCTGTTGTCGGCAATTCCGTCCGTTACCACAACAAAAGTGTATTCTCCGTACCCGAGCTGACGGCGGCCCTGTGTGGTGAAAATTTTATAGGCCTTTCCGAGTGCCTGGGATAATGGCGTGCCCCGTCCTGAATGGATCTGATCGATTGCATTGATAAACTTCTCCCGGTTACCCGTGGTAAGGGGTAAAGAAGACCATCCATCCCGGTGGAAAGCCACAAGGCCCAGGTACGCGTCTGAAGGAATCGACTTTGACCATTCAGACACGGCATCTTTAGCCACATCTAATTTTCTTCTTCCACCGGCACAGTTGCTTTCGCCCATACTCCCGGATCCGTCAAAAATAAGAATATAATTTTTAGCGGTCAGATTATCCGCCAGTTCAGCCTCCTGGGTGTCCTGGGTGTCAAAGGGCCAGGCTCCACCATTGGTGTCTTCCTGCTGCACCGGCTGTTGGGGCGGTTGGTTTACAGAAGTTTTTTGCTGTTTAGAAATATTTTGAGATGCCTGGCGGGGCGGATCTTCACCACACCCGGTCATAATAAATATAATAAGGAGCAAAAGAGTAAATATGCAATATTTTTTCATGGTCGATCCCCCTTATTTTCTGTTAGAGCGGTTCAAATACGGATTCTTCAGCCTCAATCTGAATAATTCGGAAAACAACCCTCATATTGCTGAGCCACTGTTCTTTTGTTTTTGGAACCGGGTATTTGGGCTGCACAATACCATGCCCGATCACTGTGAACTGACTTTCATCCAGAGGAACGCCGCTATTTTTCGCGAATTTAATGATGCTGTTCCGAACCGAAAGGGACCGGTTGATACTCAAATTTTTCGCTGCCTGCCGGGTTCGTTTCAAAACAACCGGCGCCGCCTTGCTTTTTTTGAGCTTATTGTATTTATGCGGGTCACTGTGTCCTTCCACGGTAATAACAGCGCCGCCGTATGTGGCGGCAAGCTCAATCACTTTTTTGAAGCTGTCCGCGTAAATATCTTCTGAAAAAACCTTCTGGTTGGGCTGAAAATTGATTTCAAAATTAAACAGCTCACCTTCACCCAGTGTCCCCAATGCCTGTTTTTTTGCCAACACCTTGGCAACCGCCGCTCTTTTGAACCTTGGGGCTTCCACGTCATCAATACCGGAAAGGCCGGCCCTTAAGTTGTTGTAATTCCAGCGCGCGTGTTCCAGGGGTGTTTTCCTGGAAAGAAGACCGGTGGCCATAAATGACGATTGTATTTCTTTGGTAAGGTTTGTCATGTTTCTCGGCCATTTTTTATCACCGAAAAACTTCACATTACCCGGAAACCCCACATACTCACAATCACCGTATAACGCCTCCGCGTCCGCGGTAGCCTGGGCACTGTCGAGCAGTATTTCCGCCACGGCTTTCAGCATGGTTTTGTATTCAGAAGTCCGGCTTTTTTTATTCTTGATTAATTCTTTCAGTTCCTGTTCCGCAAGCATCAGACCATGAACAAAATTTTCGATTTCCTTTTTATGTGAATTAAAAAAATCGCTCCGAACCGCATACACATCAGAGATGATCCGGTTGGCCGTTTTGGTGGAAAGCATAATCCTGGCGCCCTTGACCGATCCTTCGGATCCGGTCCCCACCGTACCGTTTGAGGTGAGTAGCAGGCCATCCGGAATAATGACAAACACGGCATCAACGTCTGATTTGTAAAGAAATTCCGCGGGAGAGTTTTCGGTTCCGGTAAGATCTTTTACCCATCGGATATTCACGTTTTTCATGGAAAGCCCGGCATCTCTTAATATTTTTGCCAGGTAATCCACATGGGGGCCGTAAGCCTGGAGCGCGATGGTTTTTCCCTTAAGGTCCTTCGCTGTTTTAATACCTTTCTTGACGACAATACAGTCCCCGCCGTTACTCCATGTCATCTGGTAAATCAAAATCGGTTTTGTCCGGGAATCTTTTGATATCACTTCGGAAGCCATATTGATCATACCCATGGTACCCCTTAAAAACGGAGTATCACCCCTCAGATACGCTTCCACCTGTTTTTTGAAATCATCCTGCCTCACCAGTTTCAATTTAAGGCCCTTTTGAGAAAAGATTGAGTTACCGGTGGTTGTTATGGAGTTCCCGTTGGCAAGAATTGTGGCCATGTCACCGCCCCATGTAATTAACGGAACCTGAACATAACTTCCGCTTTTTACATTTCTGATGCCCTCATGGATGACCTTGCTCAGAGGCGGTGATTTGACAGTAGTCGCCGCTCCGGCCGGATTGACCAGGCTAAATACAGTTAGTGATAGATAAACCAGCGATATGGCCGACAGAGCCATCTTTTTTGAGTTCATTTGACCCTCCCTTTAATTATTTTCAAAATAACGGTATGAATTGAATCAGC
>JAUVGT010000176.1 GCA_030593645.1 Deltaproteobacteria bacterium | reverse complement strand
AAAATAATCATGCCTGATGTAATAGAACAGGTGACAAAATTAATCACAAACAGGATATTCCATGTTGATTTTCACCCAGGAAATATTATGGTTGATGATAACAAACACATTTTTCTTATTGATTTTGACAAAGCCCATATTTTCAAGGGGAGTAAATATAGATTAATGAAAAAGTACCTTAACCGGTGGAATCGAGCAGTACGGAAACATAAGCTGCCTGTAATTCTTAAAAATTTGATGCAATCCGGACTGATCACGAATTTTAAATAGAAGTGATTTTAAAGCCAATAGAGTAATTATGCCTAAAAACCAACCCAATAAACTTCCGGAATCCCCTTCAATTCTAATTATCCTGATGGGATCGCTCGGTGATTTAATTCGCGGTTTATGCCTGGTATCACATATAAAGAACAATCTGCATGAAAGCAGAATAACCTGGCTTGTGGAACCAAAATGGTCCGATCTCGTCAATTTCCATCCTCAAATTGATAAAACAATTATTTTTAACCGCCCACGGAATATCCTTGGCGTGTTGGAACTATTCTTCGAATTAAAAAAATCACACTTTGATATCACGATTGATCTTCAGCGTCATTTCAAAAGCGGGATCTTTTCTTTTCTTTCCGGAGCTAAAAAAAGAATCGGATTTCATCGCCGTGATTCAAAAGAGCTTAATTGGCTGTTTAATAACGAGCATATCGACTATTTTGGCGAACAGCAGCCAAAAATTCTGCATTATCTTGAGTTCACAAAACATCTTAACCTGGATGAACCCGATGATCTTGATTTTGGTTTCTCATCGCTGGATCACAAATCAATTGCCCCTGCCGTTATTTCTAAAATGGAAATTCCTTTTATTGCGGTAGTCCTGGGATCATCATGGCAGTCAAAAGACTGGTTTATACAGAGTTACATGGAACTTATAACAAGTATTTTATCATCATGGGAAATGGGCATAGTACTCATCGGTGATCGATCGCAGATACATGCAGCCGCTGAACTTTGCAAAAAGATCGTTCATAAAAGACTGGTTAACCTGGTGGGCGGAACTTCACTGATGGAATTGATGGCAGTGCTTAAAACAGCCAAAGCCGCTCTAGGGCCTGATTCCGGTCCGGGTCATATGTCTGCCGCGGTAGGGACACCTTTTGTAACTCTTTTCGGTCCTACTTCTCCAACGCGTACCGCACCATATAAATGCGAGCAGCTCGTTGTCCAGTCAGATTTAAACTGTGTGGGCTGCTATAAAAAACGGTGTCCTGATCTTGATCGTAAGTGTATGAATCTTATCAGTGCTGAATCGGTGAGGATCAAACTTGCTGAAGCACTATCTGAATGAATTACTCCTGAGCAGGTATTTCCAAACGATTTTTGATAAATGTTCTAAATGGTTCCTCCTGATCGCCGAAGGAGATTTTTATCCCGACAATCACAAGGTCAAAGGGCCATGAGAACCTTTCACGAATTTTGACATAATCCTTTTCAGTTGTCAGTATACAGTCAACTCCCTTCTCCCTGGCTGCCTGCGTTATTTTCTTTAAATCATCATCGTGATATAAATGATGATCCGGAAACTCTATAAATGATTTAATATCACATGAAAATCTTTCAATCGTATTTTTAAAATCCAAGTTTCCGGCAATACCCGAAAATGCAAGCACTTTTCGATTTTTTAAAATGCCAAAATCTTTGGGTTGTGAAATAGATGGGTCATTGCGGTTATTTTTGATACTATCAGAAATGTATGGCACATGAGCGGTTTGGAACACAGGCAAATCCAGTATAGTTTTATTTTTGATGGGCGTTAATTCTGACAAACTCCCAGTTAACAAACGATCCGTTCTGGTAAAAATAAATGCATCGCCGCGTGTGAGTGATGAAATCGGCTCTCTTAGAACTCCCCTCGGAAGTAAATAATTATTTCCAAATGGTTTCTTTCCATCTAAAAGTACTAAATTAATATCACGAAAAATTCTCAAATGCTGAAAAGCATCATCAAGCAGGATAACGTCGGGTTTGAATCTTTTTATTGCGAGCAATCCGGCATGATACCGGCTCTTTCCGACGATTACCGGAATTCTGAAACGCAATAAGGTTTGTGCCATCATAAATGGCTCATCGCCTGATTTTTTCGCATCTATTAATATTTCTTGCCCGTCACTCACAATACTACGGGTGTTTTCAGCTGTTCCTTTATATCCCCTGCTGATTACCACCACACTCAGACCGATCCCTGTTAATAGCTCCGCAATATAAATTGTCAAGGGGGTTTTGCCTGTGCCACCGACCGTTATATTACCGATCGATATTATTTTGCAGGGAAGTCTTTTTTTTTTAAATATGCCGGTTTTATAAGCTGCAATCCTGGAATTAACCGCGCCTTTATATAGCAGGGACAGTAAAAATAAAAATGAACTTATGGAGATAAACTTTGTTTTTTCATCCCCCATCATAATTGTTTTAATTTTGTTTCGTATACGGGTCATCATAGTTCACATCTACTCAGCCGTTAACAACAAATAGAAACTGAAACACAACAAAATTAAATTTGCCAGCCAGGCCGCCACCAATGGTGGTAAAACACCCCCATTTCCGAGCGATAGACAAAAATAGTAAAATCCATAGAAAATGAACATCATACCGATACCGCTTGCGATAATAAGGGATAATTTATCTCTCATTTTTCTTCGAACTGCAATACCGGTTGCTGATATACACATAATTATACACGCAACAGGAAAAGCGATTTTAGCATGATAACTGACAATATAATTCGTCGCATTATATTTTTCTCTCTCTATCTCTTTAATATACTTAGAGAGTTCAGCCAAACTCATTTCCTCGCCTTTTTTAACAATTTCTTTAAGATCATCCGGCAGAAAACCGAATTTTTCATCCATTTCTTTATGGAACAAGATTTTATACTCTCCTGTCTTGTTATCCAGTATCTGCTCCATAACTTCCTCGATGACCCATTGACCATCTTTAAAATAACCCTTTTTTGCATCAACCCTTCGAATCAGTTTAAAATCCTGATCAAAATAATAGAGAGAAATCCCGGTAATTATTTTTTCATGAAGGAAATAGTTTTTGATGTGAAAGATAGATCGGTAACCTTTTACCCATATGTTTCTTTGTTTTAGGACAACCTCGGCTTCTCTTTTGACACTTTTTGCCCACATGATATTCGCTTTTGTTATGGTCGAGGGAACGATGAAATCGGATATAATAAAAACAAATGCGCCGATCAATAAAGACAAATATGCCACCGGTTTTAATATAGAATAAATACTCACACCGCTGCTGTTGAGGGCAACCAATTCATTATTTTTGTTCATTAATCCCAATGTAATAAGAACCGATAAAACCATTCCCACAGGTGTAAATTTAAAAACAATAAATGGTATCCTGTATAAGAAAAACTGTAATGCCATTGAAACAGGAAGACCGGCATCAATAAAATGACCAAATTTACTAAAAAAATCAATAACCATTGTAATGCTGATCACCATTACCAGCAATAGACCGAAAAATTTTAATATATCTTTTATTATATATCTATTGATAATCGACATTAAATCAACTCTGCTGCGGTATTTTAAATTCTACGAATGATCACAAATATCGGATCATCTAAAGTCGGGTTTTCTTATTAAATTTTTTAACAATATATTTTCGAATCGATCGGGACCAGGGCACAAAAAAATTGATATTAAAGGATTTCTCATTTGCTGTTTTGACTAAAAGAAAAACTCCCAGGCTTCCCATAATTAAATTAGGTATCCACATGGCTGCCGCTGGCGGATATTTACTGGCCTCACTCAATGCCATCCCTCCGGAGAGCATAATGTAGTAAGCTAAAAATAATCCAAGCCCAATCACGAGCCCGGCTGATCCTTTTGCTGATTTGGATTGTATTCCTAGGGGAACCGCTAATAAACCCAGTGTAAAGCAGGCAAATGGAATCGAAAATATTTGATGCAGTTTCAGTAAAGCGCGGATATATTTCTCATCTTTTTTCTTAGACCTTTTCTTGATGATCTTGATCAGGCCCTCAACACTTACCTCTTTATCATATTTCCGTGTGTTTATTGCCTTTTTTTCCAAATCAAATGCAACATTAAAATGACCAAATCTACCCGGGCTGATTCTGCCTTTCACATCAACATAGTTAATAAATCCGTCATATAATTTCAGACTTAATTTGAGCTTTTCAGGATCACTTTGGAATTTTCCTTTAGGTGCGGTTACGATATACCTGAATCCTTTATACCGATGATCTTCAATAAAAACATCTTTTAATTCATTTCCATTAACATCAATCTTGTTGATATATATCATTACACCATCGAAATCACCGTTAAAAGTTCGCTCTTTGTCTTTTAACCCTGCACCAATATTTGACGCAATACTGTTATAAACAAGCTCCCTGGCGGCAGCCTGTCCCATGGGCATGCCATATATAGATATATAAATAGTCAACAGCCATCCCAGAAAGCAAAACAGTAATACAGGCGGAAGCAGCCGGTATATATTAACTCCGCCTGATTTCAGTGCGGTAATTTCATTATCAGCGGATAACCTCATAAATGCAAGCAGGATAGAAAGCATGCTCGACATGGGGATAACAAACAACATAAATTGCAGAATTGAAAACACAAGAAGCATAAGAACCGTGAAAAGACTGACGCTGTAACTAACCATAAAATCAACAATTTTCAGCATTTCCGCCATCAGGAATAACAGAGTAAAAAAAGATAGACAAATGCTAAAAGGGATTAATATCTCCTTGAATATGTATCTATATATTATTGCGTTGATTTTCATTAAGTTATAATCAGCTGCATTAATCCTTGCAACAATCGATATTGCCAGTGAAGCTGAATATGTATTGTACAGCCCGCGGTCATTACACCTTTATCAACTGTATCTTCACCATATTGATAACTATGACTTTGTGAGATAGGATTAAATGTGGTTTTCTTTCATTTTAGCATTAATTTTTATTTTTACCGAACTGCATCTGATACAGCTTGGAGTATTCTCCACCCTTTTTAATCAATTCCTCATGGCGGCCCTCTTCCACGATCCTCCCGTCAACAAGCACGATAATCCTGTCAGCATGGCTTACAGTGGATAACCTGTGCGCGATAACAAAAGTAGTACGCCCCTTCATCAAATTTTCAAGCGCTCTTTGAACCATCATTTCTGCTTCGGTATCCAGGGACGAGGTCGCTTCATCCAAAATCAGTATGGGCGCATCTTTTAAAAGGGCACGGGCAATACATATACGCTGTTTCTCACCGCCCGATAGTCGGCTACCCAGTTCACCGATTGAGGTATTAAATTTATCAGGAAAGCGTTGTACAAAATCATATGCGTAAGCTGCTTTTGCTGCTTTAATTATCTCATCTTCTAATGCATTCTCTTTTCCGTATGCGATATTATTCAGGATAGTATCATCAAAAAGAATCGGTTCCTGTGTTACGATACCAATCTGCTCACGAAGTGATGCTATTTTGAGTTTACGAATATCCTGTCCATCTATTAGGATTTCCCCCATACTGACATCATAAAATCGAGGAATCAAGTTAACAAGAGATGTTTTTCCACCTCCGCTCATCCCAACGAGAGCTAAGATTTCACCCTCTTTTACATCAAAGTTAATATCTCTTAAAACAAATTCATTTTCATATTTAAATGATACATTATTGAATTTAACATTATGTGGTATTATATCAATAACACTGGAATTTGATTCTTCTTTTATATCGGATTTTCGTTCTATTATATCAAAAATTCTATCAGTAGCGGCTAGTCCCTGTTGTAATGCATTATTAAGTTTACTCATTTCTTTGGTCGGCTTATGCAGCAATAAAACTGCCGCAATAAATGAAAAAAAAGTTCCCGGAGTTAATGTTCCCTGACTTATCTCTAAACCTCCAAACCACATAATAATGGCAACGCCAATACCTGCAAGAAACAGGTTAATTGGACTTGATATTGCCTTATTTTTTACTTCTTTCATTTCTAATTTAAATAATCTTCTGGTTTTCACAAAAAAGCGCTTCTTTTCAAATTCCTCCATTCCAAATGCTTTAACAATTTTATTGCCCGCAAATGTTTCATGTAAAAAGGAATTCATATTAGCTACCGCTTCTTGGCATCCCGTGCTGGTCCGCCTAACACGTTTGCCGAAATGTATAATAGGGTAGAAGGCAACCGGCAATATGAAAAACGCAATTAAAGCTAAATACCAAATCTGGTAAAACATTACAAAAATCAAACCTATTAGAGTAAAAGAATCTCTCAATGAACCTGTAACAACAACTGAAACCATATTTTTTATTATGTTAACATCATTTGTAATCCGAGCCATAAGAACACCGGTTTTTTCCTTTTGAAAAAAGGAAACAGGTAGATCCTGTATTCGATCATATAGCATATTTCTACATTGCCGTATGATGTTCTGACCGATATAACTCATCAGATATTCCTGACCGAACATGGCAAGAGCCCGAAATAAATAAACAAAAACAATTATCACCGGAATTACTATTAGCATCAATTCGTCTTTATTTATAAACACATCGTCCATTGCGGGTTTTATCAGATATGCAGCCAATGAGGTTCCACATGCATCAATTAGCATACAGAAAACTGCTAAATAGAAAATAAATCGATGATCTTTTATCATCGAGAATATCTGTTTATGCCGATCTTTTATTTCATATTTAAATATTTTCATTATTCTTATTACCAGACTGATAATTTAGTTTATTAATTATACTCAGTTTTATTTTAACGATATCACTGTATCATTCTCACAGCAATCTCAGCCAAACGCTCCGAAGCACCTGGCCCTCCCAGAATTTTTCTCAATTCTATCAGCTTTTCTTTTATCTTTTCAAATTCACCGGTGTCGTTGATCATTCTGTGCGCGGTTTCAGCAATATTAGCAGATGACACGTCATCCTGGAGCAATTCAGGGACAACTTCTTCTCCGGCTATGAGGTTCACAAGACTGATATGCTTGATCTTTGTAAGCAGTTTTCCCAGCAGATAGGTTATGGATGATACCCTGTATATGATCAGCATCGGGATCCCTGCTAAAGCGGCTTCCAATGTAACTGTTCCGGATGCGGCGATTACAAAGGAGCATTTTTCAAATATCTTTTTTACCGACTCGGATATAAATTCATATTTTACTGCTTTTGAATATTTTTGAACGGTTTCATAAACCATTTCTTCATCAATTGACGATGCAATTGACAGCATAAATTTCAGCTTATTATTTTTTTTGTAAAGTTCTTCCGCCGAAGCGAGCATCACCGGCAGAAGCCTTAAAATCTCTTTATCCCGCGATCCGGGTAAAAGACCGATAACATGTTCATTCTTATGATCCCCGGAAGATAAGTTTTCGGTTAACGTAAGAGCGGAATCGAGCAAAGGGTGTCCGACAAAAGTAACCGGAATATTATGTTTCCGGTAAAGCACCTCTTCAAATGGAAGAATCACTGCCATATGATCCACTAACCTGCCGATCTTTTTCACCCGACCGGGCCGCCAGGCCCAAATTTGAGGACTGATATAGTAAAGAACAGGTATCCCATTCTTTTTTGCGTGTGAGGCCGCGTGCAGATTGAAATCCGGGAAATCAATAAGTATTAAGAGATCAGGCTTCAAGCTTTTTAACGCTTTTTTTACCAGACCCATACCCCTTATCAAATCCGGCAGCTTTGATAAAACCTCCGTAATTCCGACAACCGCGAGTTCAGACGCTTTAACCAATATCCTGACACCTTCTTTTTTAAGGGCATTACCGCCAATTCCACAGAAAAAAAGATCATGATTTTTTTCACGCATTGCCCGAACCAGCTTGGCCCCGTGCAGATCACCTGATTCTTCACCGGCAATAATCATAACACATTTTTGTTCATGGATTTCTGTCATGATTTTATGCGATTGTTAGTTTTTTCGATCTGGTCCATTATATTCATAGCGATGCTTAACGCATCCCGTCCGACCTGACCATTTACCACAGGGTTATGACGCTTTCTGACAGATTTTACAAAAGACTTTAATTCATCATCCAGGGCATCCACACCTGGAAATGATTTTTTACTGACATTTAAACCCGGCAGCAGGCTGTCTTTTTTTCCTTCGCCCTTTTTAATAATGGTCACTTCACGATTTGCAAAATCAACCGTAATATATGCGTCTTCCTGAAACAGCCTGATCTTCCGTTCATCTTTTGTTGAAAGCCTGCTGGACGTTACATTGGCCACACATCCGTTTTCAAATTCAAAACGCGCATTCGCAATGTCAACCATCTTGGATATCACGGGCGTTCCTGCCGCATGCAGATTCTTTATCCTGGAATTGACAAATTTTGTTATGATATCAATATCATGTATCATAAGATCCAGAACAACACTGACATTGGCGGCCCTTTCCTTATAGGGACTCAGCCTGTGAGATTCGATAAACAGTGGTTTTTTTACTATGTCTTTCAGAGCGATAACCGCCGGATTAAATCGCTCAAGATGTCCTACTTGAATGATCAGTTTCCTTGATTCCGCGATCCTTATCAGCTCATCCGCCTCTTCAATGGTTGTGGTGATTGGTTTTTCAATCAGGACATCAATGTTGTTCTCTAAAAAGTTTTTACTGATCGAGTGATGGAGGGGTGTGGGAGCCGCGATACTCACCGCGTCAACCTTATCAATGATATCCAAATGATTTCCATAGGCTTTGGTATTATACTTTTCTGCAATCTCCCTAACCTGGGATTTGTTAATATCCACAACACCGATAAGTTCTACATCATCCATCCCGGCGTATTTCTCTGCATGGAATTTCCCCAGATATCCTGTACCAATAACCCCGATTCGAAGTTTGTTATTATTGTTTTTCATAGTTAAAATTTGGATAAATATTTATTAATGATTATTTTATCTGTTAAGTGAAAAAACAAAAACACGAAAATTATCTCCGTGCTTCCCTGATTGGATGTTTTGTGTTGTCGGTTAAATTTGCAATTCTTATATATTGTGACGATTTCAATTTTTACTGCATGATAAAGTGAAATTTGTTATCCTTTGTCTTCTATCGCAATTATTGAAATATTGTTTTTATTAGCCAATTGAATCATCTCTTCCCGATCAAAGACCACCGCTTTACCTGCTTCTATGGCTAATGTTGTTGCTCCTGCTCTGGACATGGTTTCGATTGTCTCTGCGCCAATCGCAGGGATATCAAATCGTAAATCCTGATTTGGTTTGCACACCTTGACAACAACCGCATTTTTCCTTCCAAAACTCCCGCCCCTCTTAATGGTGGCGTCTGTACCGTCGATTGCCTCCACAGCCAGTACCGATCCGCCCCCAAGCACAATGCATTGCCCAATATCAAGCCGTCCGATTTCCTTTGCAATTTTCCAACCCAAATCAATATTCGCTTTTTCAGAACGGTTTGGTTTTCGCTTTGTCCAGCATCCTTTCCGGGCCAGCAAATCAGGAAGCAAAAATGTAGAAGCTTTAATCTTAATCCCTTCCTTTTCAAGGGCTCCGGCAAAAGCACCCAGAACACCATCATCATGGGTATGTTTCATTTTCGCAATAATGGCAATTGCCTTCATATCAGGCTTCACATCGAAAAACATCCTGGTTTTTTTAATCGCCCCTACCATGACAGCCTGATTCACATTGAATTTATGAAAGAATTTGATTAAACGATTC
>JAUVGT010000036.1 GCA_030593645.1 Deltaproteobacteria bacterium | reverse complement strand
CTGTATCCAGCCGACCGCAATGACATGGTGGCCGTTATTAATCATATGAAAAATGGACTGGATGACTTTACGGATCTTATCCGCCCGGGAGTAGGTGCGTTTCATCAGTTTGGACACAATTTCCATGCTGACATCGCCCTTTTCCAGCTCTTCCCGGTTCAGTACGCGGACGCCACTGGTGCGCTCGGCGTTGTGTCCTTCAAATGATATATTCACCTCTTTAATAGCCCAGGCCTCGGCAAGTTTGCCGAATTCCGATTCAGTTCCCTTGTGGCCGCCGCTGTACATCGTGATTTTTGAAATGTCTGTCATTTTTTTATCTCCTAAGTTTTTTTAAGGCGCTGCGCGATGATGCACTAAAAAAACACCCCAACATGCGTTACATTGTGAATGGTTAATGTAACTCAGCTTTTCCCAATTGCAACCCCGGTTGTCATTTTTTTTCGAACAAAATAAGAACAATGAGAACCGGCACATCATGTTATTCTTGACGGTCTCGTAAAAAGTCCAAGTCAGCGCTGATGCTTCACTTCGTGTCTGCGTTGTGCTGCATTTCGCAATCATTCAACGCCCCGGTTAAATAAAAAGACAGATTTAACAGGGCGGGTCCGATAAGTACGCTTCATGATTACGAAATTTGCACGCCTTGAATTTGAACCTTTTACGAAACCGTCTCATTCGGACTTTTTACGAGACCATCATTCTGTGATAAAAAAATCCAGAGGAATAGAAAAAACAAATATGGCCAACCACCAGGTTGGTCATTCGTACTGTTTAATTGGTAACGCCTCAATATTTTTGATACGCAGCTTTACGTCAGCAAGGTCATAATCATCACAGTTTTCTTTTAACCAGTAAAACAGCTTTTTTATTCCTTTAAGATAGGCGCCGACTTCCATCATACCGCGAATTTCAGGATCTTTTCGTCCCTGCAGGAATTCTTTATGATACTTTTGACATTGGTCTACATGTTTTTCTTCGTGAGCCAGGGACGCCTTATAAAGTATGTATGGTAAGCATTTTTTTGCTAACTGGTTTTTATACTCATCTTTATGCAGGATTACACAATCGGGAGGATACGTGCTCATTCTAGCACTGGAGTCTATATCACCTTCGGAGCCGGCTCCTGGACCGCTTTTATATATATCATTTGCCTTTTGATCGACAAGATCTTTATAGACTTTCATACTGTCGCCTCCCATACTGTTCGCAAGTTCCATAAGTTCTATATCTGCGAATGCCTCGGCCAGTGCTAGGTCGTACATTATATTTTTATACACAATTGGACATGGATCTTTTGCATTAAATTCCCATGAGGCTGTATAATTCTCTTTATAATCCCCGTCAAATTTGGGTTTATTTTCACTTATTTTCATACTGCCTTTTATCACATTATTTTCCATGTAAGAATTTTCCGGGGACATAAAAGCAAGAGACACTATTCTTGGGTGTATCTTGCTCGAAATAAATTCTTCACCTACTTTTGTTTCTTCCTTTTCATCAAAACCACAAGTATGAATATCAAGTGTGTGTGTTTTCCCATCATTTTTACATACATGCTTTTCTTTATCTGTCGTCAATTGGTTCGTTGTTGTATAAACTTCACTATTTGCGGATAATACATATCGCCCATCCGGAAAAACATACAGTATAATATTTGTCATCTCTTTTGGAGATGCACAGTCCTTACCCCCATAAATTGTTTTAATAATGGTTTCATCCATCTCGCGCGAATTGCCCGGTTTTCTAACACTCGGCGGATAATTTTTTGTTCTATATAAAATATTATGTTTCATTGCTTCAGGAGGGAGCGGGCAGTGTGCCAGGGAATGCTGTACGTTTGAAGTTTTTTTATGATTATAGACGTAAATCCTGGTTACATCCTTAATAAAAAACTTTTCTGCTTCACCGCAGAATGTAATTACTACTTCATCACTAAGACTGGTTTTCACGGACGATACCGATTTTTTGCTTTTGGTGTTTTTCTCCCTGGTATAGTCCGCCGATCCCATTCGCTTGATTGTAATCATTCCTTTCCAAATAACCGGTTTCACATAGTAGGGTGACTTCTTCTGTGCCAATACAACCGGAGTGTTAATCAGGAAGATGGCACCAACGAAAAGACAGATATATCCGGTTATCTTTTGTATTGATTGATTCATTTTAAATTTTTTTTCTGGCAGCGCCCTTAAAAGGTTCACATCTCCAGACAGATATAAGACCGTTTTTCATTTTCCAACCCGCAACTCAACCCAAATCATGCCTTCATTAGAAGATCTATACATTATTCTGTTTGGAATTTGTTTTGGCATACAGGAGTCCAGTTTGTTGAGGTCTGATATTATTATTGAAAATGTTGGGTGGTTCGGGTAGTTCGTTTCAGCTGTACAACAATTTTGAAACTATGTCAAATGCGGTCTAGAACTTATCATAGGCGATCATCTCCGGCTCCACACCCAGTTCATCAAGCATATTCTCTATGGCTTCGACCATGGGAGGGGGACCGCAAAGATAATATTCTATTTCCGTGGGGTCTTCGTGTGCGGATAAATATTGATCATAAAGATATTGGTGGACATATCCTGTGGGTCCGGTCCACTTATCTTCCGGAAGAGGGGCGGAAAGAATGGTATGGAATACAAAATTGGGATAACGCTTTTCCATATCTCTGAACTCTTCTTCAAAGAACAGTTCTAACTTTGACCGTGCACCGTACCAGAAAGATATCTTTCTTTTGGAATCCAGATTCTCCAACAGATGCATGATCTGACTTCTTAAAGGCGCCATTCCCGCGCCCCCGCCGATAAAACACATTTCCCGGTTCGTTTCCTTTAAAAAAAATTCACCATATGGTCCGCTCAGTGTCACATTGTCGCCCGGCTTTAAATTAAACATATATGAAGATCCGGCACCCGGCGGCACTTCTTCGTTACCTTCAGGCGGTGTGGCAATACGAATTGTAAAACGGAGTATATTTTTTTCAGTAGGAGGGTTCGCAAGTGAATATGCCCGAAATATGGGTTCATCGGTTCCCGACTGCAAACCCCACAGATTGAATCGATCCCAGTCAGGTCGATATCTCTCAGCCACACGGGTTCTGAACTCGGAAAATGACAATTCATATTCCGGGACATCGATCTGGATATATGCACCCGCCTTAAAATCGAGTTCTTCTCCCGGTTCTGTTTTCAGGACAAGCTGCTTGATAAAAGTGGCCACATTGTTATTTGAAACCACTGTTGCGTTGTATTTTTTTACATTAAATATCTCATCCGGGATACGGATTTTTAAATCGTCTTTTACTTTCAGCTGACAGGCCAGACGAATATTATTATTTTTTTCAATACGGTTTAAATGTGCTTTTTCAGTGGGCAGGATCCCCCGACTCCCCTGCTCTACTTTGCACTTACACGTTCCGCAGGTCCCTCCGCCCCCACAGGCAGAAGGTATGAAAATACCGTTACCAGATAATGCCGAAAGCAGCGTGGTTCCAGAAGGCGCGGATATGCTGCTGTCGATGTCGTCATTAATAATAATCTGATTGCTTCCCTTTTTGACGACTTTGCTTTCCAGGAGAAGCAAAAGGCCCGTAAGGATCAATATTACAGAACAAAATACAATTGTGCTGATTAAATATGTCAATCAATGCTCCTTTGAAACCACTTCACATGTTTTGAATCTGTTCTTACAGTGTAATCCCTGAAAACAGCATAAAACACATAGCCATGAGTCCGGTGACAATCATCGTAATCCCAAAGCCTTCAAGTCCCCTGGGCAGGTCCGCATACCTTAGTTTGATTCTGATGGCGGCCATAGTTACAATGGCCAGCATCCATCCGATCCCGGAACCTGTGCCAAAGACAACCGATTCAGTAAATGTGTATTCCCTTTCAACCATAAATAAAGATGTGCCGAGAATCGCGCAGTTAACGGTGATCAGCGGAAGAAAAACTCCAAGAGAAGTGTATAAAACCGGTGAATACCGGTCAATGACCATTTCAACAGCCTGGACCAGGGCCGCGATCACGGCAATAAATGTTATCAGCTTAAGATAACTCAAATCGACTTCGGGAAAGCCCGCCCAGTCCAGGGCACCGGGTGCAAGGAGCCAGCGGTAAACCATCCAGTTTACAGGTGCGGTAATGGACAAAACAAAGACCACGGCCATACCCAAACCGATGGCCGTATCCATGTTATTGGACACCGCCACAAAGGAACACATGCCTAGAAAATAGGCCAATAAAATATTACCGACAAATACAGAATCAACAAATATACTGATCATATTTTCCATATTTTATTCTTTTTCCAATGATTTCTGGAGCCATACCAAAAGACCGATGATAATGAATGCCGCTGGAGCGAGCTGCATAAATCCCATATTTTCATATCCCATGTTATAAAATAAATTCGGGATGATCTGATAACCGAATAATTTTCCTGCCCCGAGAAATTCCCTGATAAATGCCACTGCGATAAGTATGGAACCATACCCTGCCCCGTTTCCGAGCCCGTCGAGAAATGACATACCCGGCGGGTTACCCAGAGCATAGGTTTCCGCGCGCCCCATAACGATACAGTTGGTAATGATGAGCCCCACAAAAACGGATAGCTGCTTGCTGATGTCATAAAAAAAAGCTTTTAATATTTCATCTGCCAGAATAACAAGGGTGGCAATCACACACAATTCAACAATCATACGAATATTTCTGGGGATATGATTTCTCATCAATGAAATAATCAGGTTTGAAAAAGCAAGCACCAGGGTGAGCGAAATCGCCATAACCGATGCGGTTTTCAACTGTACGGTTACGGCCAATGCCGAACAGATTCCCAAAGACTGGATCGAAATAGGATTGTTTTGAAGTAAAGGGCTTGCAAATGCTTTATAATGTTTTGTTCTTGTTAGTTTCATAATCGTTGACCTGATTTGATTGGTTCTTTTAACCACGAAAACGTGGGGCTTTCCACACCTCATTTAGTTTTTACAGGTATACCGGAACCCATTCCTGGAAGCCTGATGCTATTATTTCTGAAATGAATGGAAACAGATTCATAATCAGATAGTATCTCACGGAAACCTGCTGTTAAAAACCTTCCGGTAAGAGTTGCACCACTTATACCGTCCACGTAGTTCAGGCGTCTGTCTTCAGGTATAGATTCTCCTACTTTTCCTTTTGCAATTGAAATAGAAGCAAATTTACCTTTCGGATTTACTATTTTTTTTCCGATAAAATTTTTCCTGAACCAGGCCTGTTCGATTTCTCCGCCCAAACCCGGTGTTTCTGAGTGCTTGAATACTGTAAAGCCCTTAATAGTAGATCCGTCTTTCTCAAAAGCAAGATAAGCATGGATCTTCCCCCACAAACCTCTCGTGTTGATTGGAATCACATACCCCTTCAGCTGTCCGTTTTCCATGTAAAGAAAAATGGGCATGTCCTGAGGTTTTTTTTCATTATCATTTATTATCCTGCCTTCCCGGTTTATCCACAGGCGTTCAATACTATTTTCATAAATTTTTTTTATCTCATCAACTGTATACCGGATATTTTCATCGACCATGTTCACAGATTTCAAAACGTTGAGCTGCCTGTCCGCAGCCATGTTTTGTATTTTCAACGGCTTCAATCCCTGGTAGGCTCCTGTAAGCAGCAGGCTGCAGACAAATGCCGTAATTAGAGCGAATATGATGGATTGAAACCGCTTAAACATTACTGATCCTTCTTTTTAACCGGGTTTTAATTTCAAAATAATCAAGAAGCGGCGAAAACAGATTCATAAATAAAATGGCCAGCATGACGCCTTCCGGAAATGCCGGGTTGAACACACGGATCATCACTGTCAGCATGCCGATTAAAAAACCGTATATCCATTTGGATTTATCCATTCCGGGAGCGGAAACCGGATCGGTGGCCATAAACACAATACCAAACGCAAAGCCGCCCATGACAAGATGATATAATGGATTTAATGAAAACCAGGCAAGTGAAGAATCGGACGCAAAAAGGTTCAATACCAGGCCGGTGATACATACACCTGCAATCCCGCCAATCATAATTCTGTAACTGGCTATCCCTGTTGCGACAAGAAAAACGGCTCCAAGTAGACAGGCCAGAACGGATGTGGCGCCGATGCTGCCCGGATAGTAACCTAAAAATAATTTTAATAATGGATATCCTGACTCATTCAAAAGGGCTTCCACGTCCCTGCCAAACCGGGCAAGTGTGGTAACGGCCAAAGGTGTCGCTCCGCTGACAGCATCTGCCACCTGGTCCGATGTACCCTTGACAACGGTCCATATTTTGTCGCCGGACATTTGTTCCGCGTACGCGAAAAACACAAACGCCCTCGCGGTTAAAGCCGGATTTAATATGTTTCTTCCGGTTCCTCCAAAAATTTCTTTGCCGATGACCACACCAAAAGAAATCCCCACGGCAGCCTGCCACAACGGCAGTGTAGGAGGAAGGGTCATCGGAAACAAAAGACCCGTAACGAGGAATCCCTCACTGATCGGATGTTTCCGTATCGAGGCAAAAAGTATTTCCCAGAAAAAACCCACACTGTATGAAACAATGACAAGGGGGATCACAATTTTAAGTCCTCTGATTGTCGCCGGTATAAATTCGGCATTCAGACCTGAAGCCAGATTTGACTGGTATCCGGCATTATATATCCCAAAAAGAAATGATGGCATCAGTGCGATGATCACGAAACTCATAAACCGCTTTAAATCAAGGCTGTCGCGAATATGAGTATCATTTTGAGTCGTATCCCCGGGAATAAAGAAAAAAGTTTCAGTGGCATTAAACAGCGGTGCCAGTTTTTCAAATTTCCCCCCTTTTGAAAAGTTTGGCCGCTGTTTGTCGCATATTGCTTTAATGAATTTCATGAATTGATCTCTTTGTAATATTCCATTTTTGCTTTTCTAAAAACGGAGCATAGTTCAATTTTTGATGGGCATGTATATGAGCAAATTCCGCATTCCACGCAATCAAGCAACCCATGGGACAAAGCCTCTTCCACTTCATCCGCGACAATACATTTTAAAGTAAATTGTGGAAGTATATCCACGGGACATACTTTGGCGCAATATCCGCAATTCACACACGCCCGTTCTTCACCGTGCAGACCGCAATCATATTTGAGCTCAGACTGATTCATGGACGATAAAAACGTTTTTGAGAAACTGGGTCTTGAATAACCAAATCTCAGAAAACCGAACGTCTCTTCTTTTTCTTCTTCGGATAAAAGATTTAATGCTGTTTCATAAAAACCAAGATAGCTGTCTTTTACGACTGAATACCCCCTGAAGACCCCCCCCGCAATATACCTTATAAATTCATTGCTTTGAACTCTACCCTCCGTGAGAAGTTTTACAGGCAGACCGATTCGGGTCTTAAAATGTTTTTTCTCTATCGCCAGGCTGCCCCCCAGAGTTACAATCCTCTCTATGGGATATCGGCCATGTTTAAAAAATTTACCTATCTGGATGACATCCTGCCCGCTGATATACCAGGCTAAATTTTGGGTGTCAGACGTCTTAATATGATAGAGCATGACTCCCGGGTCTTCTGCGGGATAGTATCCTGAATAGTGATGGGTGACTGTATTTTTTAATTGTTCCCGGATCAGTGGATGACTTAAATCGGAACCAACCACTGAATGTTCCGCAAGTTTTTTGAGTATTTCCATACCCATCTTAAAATATTCAAGATTCGGTATAAGGTATACGTCCGGATTCGGATGAAACGGTTCGTTGTTTTCAATAGTTACAATGATATTTTTGGGGAAGTCATTTGGATCGGCAATCATTCGATAGGGAAGAGATCGGATGTACGGCCACATTCCGCCGTTGAGCATGGAATCGATAAGATCTTCACGAGTGATGGTTTTCAGATCACTTAGTGTCAGTGTTGGAAACTCCGCAAATGTTTCTTGATCATCAAGACGTATTTCAATCTCCCTGATCACTCGTCTTTTCCCGTATGTAATATTACTTATTTTCCCAGCGCCCGGCGACAAAAATGTAAGTTTGGGGTTTTTTTTATCGAAAAAAAGCGGATCTCCAATTTTTACCTTCTCGTCCACTTTAATTTTCAGTTTGGGTTTAATTCCAGGTATCTTTTCGGGCAGCATGGCCACCCGTTTGGGTTTTTCCAGCTCCGTAAGCGTGGTTGTCGGGCAGCCTTTAACCCTAAATTTATAACTTTTTTTTATATCCACAGATATCATAAACATCATACCCAACAGGGAAATAGAATAGTTAAACGGGGAATCATTAATTTGCAATAACCATACCGTTGATTTTGCGGTAAATACAAGAGCCAGTATAAAAAATTAATGAATAACCAAATACCATAAACTGATAAATTGTGTAAACATTTAAATATAATGGGATCTTGATACCAGTTACTGTCCGGAATGCAATGATTAGAAATTCTATTTTGATACAGATCTGTATCATCAGAAAAATATGAGACGATTATAGCATCCCCATCGGTCTCTCTCGTTTATATTATTCAATACAACATGTAAATATTGATGGTCTCGTAAAAAGCTCCAATATACTCTGGGTTGGCACGAAACTTGATATAATAAATAGATAAAAAAATCAACCGGACTCCATAAACAAGGAGAATACCATGGAAAATGAGAAATCAATTTTAAATACGGGCCTGAGGGGCGTGACTATCGCCAGTACTAAAATCAGTGATGTGGACGGCGCAAGGGGCAAACTGGTTTACAGGGGATACCAGGCAAAAGATCTTGCCGGAAAAATTTCTTTTGAAGAACTCGTTTTTTTACTGCTCTATGAACGTTTGCCCAAAGATAAAGAATTGAAGCAAATTGATTCTGATCTGAAAAATGAAAGGGGTATCCCCCCGGAGCTGTTATCCGCATTGGAAACCAGGCCCAGGGACGCCCTGCCCATGGACATTCTTCAGGCCGCGATTTCCATGCTCGCCCATCACGATCCTGACAGCAGGGAGTACTCCCGTGAAGCCGCCCTTCGAATCGCCTTGAAACTTATCGCGAAAATACCGACAATCGTAGCAGCATGGGAGCGCATCAGGAACAACCGGAAACCCGTAAAACCGAGCCCGGATCTCGGCCACGCAGCAAATTTCCTGTATATGATGACCGGGGAAAAACCGGATGATGAACGGACCGGTTTTTTTGATGTCTGCCTGGTTCTTCATGCCGAGCACTCATTCAACGCTTCCACATTCGCGGCCAGAGAAGTGGCTTCCACCAAAGCCCATATGTACGCGGCAACCGCTGCCGGCGTGGGCTCCCTTTCCGGCGCATTGCACGGCGGGGCAAATACCCGTGTAATGGAAATGCTGCTAAATATCGAATCAGCGGAAAAAGTTGATGAGTATATTGAAAATATTTTAAACAGCGGCGGTGTAATCATGGGGCTGGGTCATGCGGTCTACCAGATCGATGATCCGCGCGCGCTTATACTTGCACCCATGTCCAAAAAAATGGGGGAACGTACGGGAAATCTCAAATGGTATGAATTGTCCAAATCCCTTGAACATAAAGCCAAAGAAGCTTTCAGAGAAAAAAAGGGAAGAGATATTTATGTGAATGTGGATTTTTACAGCGCGTCATTGTATTATTACATGGGAATACCGGTGGATCTTTTTACCCCAATCTTTGCAATCTCCAGAATTGCCGGATGGGCCGCCCATGTGATTGAAGAACAATTCGGCGGTGCAGCCGATAAACCGGCTCTTTACCGCCCGGAATCGGATTACATCGGTGATTACTGCGGCGCTGAAGAGTGTAGTTTCGTTCCAATGGATGATCGATAAGCAATCTTAAAGAAATGGAGGACCTATGAAACAGTGGAAATGTACGGTATGCGGATATATACACGATGGTGATCAACCGCCTGACACATGTCCTGTCTGTGGTGCTGATAAATCAAAATTTATCGAAATCGGTTCCCCGAACCTGGATACCAAAACCACAAAAACCGTCAGCGGTTCAGCCGTCAGGCATGATGAAGGAAAGAAAGGAAACGGTTTTTCAACCAATTTACTGTTCCAGTTAATTCTAAAACATCACGCCCATCCTGTTTCCGTGCATATTCCCAACGGTGTGCTGCCTGTTTCAGTTATTTTCCTTTTTATAGCGGTTCTATTCAGCGCGCCGACATTTGGAAGTGCCGCCTTTTATAATCTTGTTTTTGTCGCACTCGCCATGCCGTTTGTTGTGTTTTCCGGGCTGATTGAATGGAAAATGAAATATAGAGGAGCTTTAACCCTTCCGTTTATTATAAAAATAACCTGCGGTATTATTGTGACTATTCTGTCCTGGACTATGGTGATCTGGCTCTTTATAAATTCTAATACGATTTTTTCATATCAAACAAAATGGATACTTATCCTGATTGGTTTGGTTATGCTCGCAGCCGCGGGTTTGGCCGGCTTTTTTGGCGGGAAGCTCGTTTTTAAAGAAATACAGGAGAATTAAAAATGAATGAAGCAAGAGAAATGGATGACCTGGAAATGCAAAGAGAAATCAGCAACCTGTTCAAAAACATTGATACCGAGATCCCTCTTTACCTGTTCGCACAACCGGGCAAAAACGATGTTTTTACTGATGCGGCCAGACAGGCGGTTCGATTTTTCAGGCAACTGACCGATAAGATTGTCTTCAGGGAATATAACCTGGACCATGAAATGGCCGGGAAACTGAACATCACAGTTTCCCCCACACTGGTCTTTGATCCTGAACATTACAATATTCACTGGCTGGGCGCGCCCATGGGTGAAGAAGGGCGTATTTTCCTCGAAGCGCTGCTTCTGGTTGGCGCGGGAAAAAGCGGTATGAATGTCCAGGCACAGAAGGTTATTGAAAACATTGATACGAAAAGAGATATCAAAGTATTTGTCAGTGCGTCGTGCCCCTATTGCCCGCAGCAGGCAATGAATACGCTCAGGGCCGCGGTGGAAAAACCGGAACTGATCTCCCTTGAAATCATTGACATTCAGGCAAACCCGGATCTTGCGGAAAAGTATTCAGCGCAAAGCGTCCCGCAAACCTATGCCAATGATATACTCATTGCAAAAGGCGCGCAGCAGGAAGAGCTATTTATGCTGTCTCTTGAAAAAATGGAACAGCAAACCATATTCATACCCGAAAGTGATGAGGAAGAAATTGAAACAGATCTGGTTATTGTGGGCGGGGGACCGGCAGGGTTAAGTGCCGGTATATACGCAGCCCGAAGCGGTTTGAAATCCGTTGTTGTTGAGAAGGATGCCCTTGGGGGCCAGATCGCAACCACACCTGTAGTGGAGAACTACCCCGGCTTGAAACAGATCGGTGGTAAAACCCTTGTGGACATTATGGTCACCCATGCCCTCGAATACATACAGATTTTCCAGGGTGAGGCAGTGGTTAGCATTTCACATGGTGAACCCATCACCGTACAAACCAGCCGCCGAAAGTTCTTCACCAAAACTGTTTTAATGGCAACCGGTGCAAAACACAGGCATTTAGGCGTATCTGGTGAATCAAGGCTATCGGGCCATGGGGTCAGTTACTGCAGTACATGTGACGGTCCGTTATTTAAAGGCAAAAAAGTCATCATGGTCGGGGGAGGAAACAGTGCCGTAACCGAGACGCTGCACCTGCATCACATTGGTGTGGATGTTACCCTGATTCACCGGCGTGACAACTTAAAAGCCCAGGATGTATTGGTTAAAAACCTGGTAAACAATAATATACCGATCCTGTTTAACACGGAGGTCAAGGGGATAAAAGGTAAACACCAGGTCGAAAGCGTTTCGCTTTATAATAACCAGACAAAGGAGACTTCTAATGTTACAATTGATGGAGTATTTCTCGCGATCGGATACGACCCGGCCACAGATTTAGCCGAAAAAGCAGGGTTGGAATTAACCGAAGACGGTTTTATCAAACATGAAGCTTACAGGACCAACATCCCCGGAATCTATACCGCCGGTGACGTAACCGGAGGGTTCAAGCAGATTGTCACAGCAGCAGGACATGGTTCTGAAGCAGCATTAACCATATTTGAAGATATTATTAATCCGTACTGGAAATAAATATAAAAGGCAGTGAAAAGTTGTGGGAATCTAAAGAATCGGAATTCGATGTCGGTATCGCAATCGTCTTTAATTCATTCTAAAAAAAAAAGACGGATTAACCCTACTATAATGGGTAACCGCCCTTACGACTTTTAATGTTCGATATTTGTTTGTAAGGGCAGGCCTTGTGTCTGCCCTTTTAAATTGTCGCTTCCTCTGCCCGATCAATCTCCCTGTGTGGCCATAAAATCATCATAAATTTTTTCAAGGATTGATTTGTGCTTTGCCTCTTCCTGGGCAAGAACATTAAACAGGTTGATCACATCCGCATCATCTGATTTACCGGCAAGGTCGTTGTAAAGTTTTAAAGCCTTTTCTTCTCTTTTCATTGCCAGACGCAGTATATCCGTATAATGCATACCCGGCTCATAAGTAATATCCACCATATAATCGCTTCTTTTGATATCCGGTATCCATTCAAATTTGTATTCTGCGATTTTAGTCTTATCTTTTCCGAAATTTTCGAACAGGGCGACATGTTTTTTTTCTTCCTGGGCGAATTCTCCGAAAGTATTTTTCTGATTTTTAAAGGTCTCCATCCTGCTCAGCTCTTCGTAAAACTCTACTGCTTCTTTTTCTTTTTCAATTGCGTATGAAATAATCTCATCAATGTCTTTAAAATCCATTCAACGTTCCTCCATCTGTTTTTATATAATTACACGATTAACCAAATTCATTAATTCATCCAGGGTAAATGGCTTGTCAATAAACCCGTTACACCCATGACGTAAAGCATCCAAAGCAATTTCCTTATCACCGAAGGCAGTCATGATGATTACCGGGATATTTTTAAACGTATCCCGAATTTTATCACACAACTCCACGCCGTTCATTTCAGGCATGGTATAATCGGTAATAACAAGATCGACCTTACCTGAATTATTTAAACTTTTCAAGGCATCTCTTCCATTTATAGCCGTGCAGACCTGAAACCCCCGAGTTCTAAGTCCCCGCTTGAGAGTTTCAAGCTGGACCTTCTCATCATCAACCACCAGTATGGTTATTGTTTTATCCATGATCTAAGCGTGAGACGCACAGGGCATCTTAATAAATTCCGGAAATTCATCAAAAAACCGGTATAATGTTGCCCGGCCCACACCCAGCTGTTTCGCGGCTTCGGTCTTATTACCCCCTGTTTTTTTTAAAATATGTTTCACTGAATGAACATCCAGTTTTTTTGATGGTCCTCGTCGTCTGTCAAATTGACGGATTTGCTGAATTTCAAAGGGCAGATCATTAGCGGTAATAAATTCCCCATTACTCTGCACACAAGCATATTGCAACGTGTTTTGAAGTTCACGCACGTTTCCCGGCCATGCGTACTCCATGAGCATCATCATGGCATCTTCTGTCATAAGGAGTTTATTTTGATGGGGATACTGTCTAAAGGCCATGTTTAAAAAATGTTCAACAAGCGATGGGATATCGCTTTTTTTTCTGTTTAAGGGTGGAAGATCAATGGGAACAACATTCAGACGATAGTAAAGATCGGGCCTGAATTTATTCTTGCTCATTTCCCTTTTCAGTTCCTTGTTTGAGGCGCTGATCACCCTGACATTCGAAGACAGTGTTTTTTCTCCCCCCACTCTTTCGAACTTTCCCTCCTGAAGTACCCTTAGAAGCTTAACCTGCATGTATTTTGATAACTCCGCAACTTCATCGAGGAATATTGTCCCGCCATCCGCGAGCTCAAATCTTCCCTTCTTATGTCGGTTGGCGCTGGTAAAAGATCCTTTTTCATGTCCGAAAAGTTCGCTTTCCACCAGACCCTCCGGAAGAGCTCCACAATTCACCGGGACAAAAGGTCCATCTCTTCGGTCACTTTCACTGTGAATCGCTTTTGCAACCAGTTCCTTGCCGGTCCCTGTTTCACCGAATATCTGTACAGGATAATCATATCTCGATACTTTTTGAATCTGCTCATAGACTTCGAGCATTTTCCTGTGACGGCCAATGATTCCCCTAAAGCCATTATGCTGATTCAAAACAGGTCCCGCCGTTGTTTCTTTACGGCTGCTATTCAGGTGAATAATTTTTTTATCTAATTTATCCTGCTTTTGATCATTTGCATGAGAATACATAGGTTCACCTTTTTAAGATTTAAGAATGACGGTTTCGTAAAACGTCCAACTTAGAAACACTTCCTGTTGCCAGCACCAATTAAGAATACAGTCAGTTTACGAAATTGGCACATTCCGGTTTGCTGCATAAAAGCTTGACTTTACCGGATTTTAACATGTGGTTTACGATAGTAGGGACAATGTGTTCTTCCCCCGGTTTTGTTTCATGATTAATAGCCTCCATAAGACTGTAAAGGCTGGATACTACCCCATTATTCTCTTCGATATTTAAAGTCCTTGCTGGTATTGTATTTGTATATTCATTCATGCTGCCTCCTCTATTCACACATTCAATGATACTGTTTTTTATCTTTATAAATATGTAACAGCATAAAACATGCCGACTTAGCCGGATCTTCTGAAGGTTTTCTTCTAAGAGCTTATATTCTATGTCATCTCAAAGACTTGGTTTACTCTTCAGTCTCAACGATCCCCGACACGTTATCAACGGATTTGAAGGAATGGTGAATTAATCCTTTATTGTGAACAAAAGAACAGTCAGTTATTGCATAACAGGAATATTTTATCTGAATATTATCAAAGCGATATGGTACGACTGTGCAAAAACTGACTATCCAATTTTGAACAGTAGAATTGAGTGGATTCAATCCGGCAGAGGTGCCATCGCGCTTTACGGGGCTGGATCCGGATGTTTACTTTTCACCATATGATTCAAGTTTTTTTCTGAGAGTATTAAGGGCAATGCCCAGAATCCTTGCTGTTTGAGATTTATTTTTGTTCATCGCTTGATATGTCCGGAGAATATGGCTTTTTTCCATTTGAAAAAGCGGCAGGAAATCTTCAGTTAATTGATGTTTGACGGTCTTTTTTTTCGTCTTTATTTTTTTTAATTCTGACGGCAAGTGGACACGGGTAATCGGCTTGTTTTGAGAAAGATTAATCGCTGAACTGATTATCGATTTTAATTCGCGTATATTTCCTGGAAAATCATAATCCATTAAAATAGACAGAACATGATCGTCGATTGATGTCACCTCTTCTCCGGTAAGATCTTTAATAAAATGCCTGACAAGAAGCGGTATATCTTTCTTCCTCTCTCTCAAAGGCGGGAGATGAAGCAGTCCACCCTTCAGACGATAATACAAATCGGCTCGAAAAAGTTTCTTTTTTACAAGTTTTTCAAGGTTTTCATTTGTTGCTGTGATGAATCTCGCATCTGTTTTTACAGGACTATTTGTCCCCAGTTTAGTATACTCCCCTTCCTGTATCACCCGCAGCAGTTTCCCCTGCAGATCAAATGGGAGTGTTCCGATCTCATCCAAAAATAATGTACCCTGACTTGTAATCTCAAGATATCCCTTACGATTTTTATCCGCACCTGTAAAGGTCCCTTTTATATGTCCAAAAAATTCGGAGTCAAAAAGACTGCCGGTTAACGCAGCCATATTAACAGGCACAAAAACAGTGGACGCTCTGGTTCCGGCATTGTGGACCGCTCTTGCTAAAAGTTCCTTACCCGTACCGCTTTCACCGGTGATTAAAACAGGAATATTGCTTGCTGCATGAAGCTCGGCTTCTTTTAATATCCGTTGCAATATTTTATCCTGCGTAATGATATCGGTAAACGCTTCCGGTTTCACAAGATCCGGGATATCACCACGCTTTGCCAGATCCGCAATAAAAAATAATCTTTTTCGTTCAATCGCGCGATTAATCGCGTTGACCAGTGAATCCTGATCAACCGGTTTGACCAGATAATCATAAGCCCCTTTTTTTAAGGATTGTACCGCTGTGGCTGCATCATCAACTGCCGTGATCATGATGCATTCGGTTTCAGGATTGGTTTGTTTTATGATATCAAGCAGTTCAATACCGTTTGTACCGGGCATTGTAATATCAAGCAACGCAACATCAAATGATGTTTCCCCGGACTTAAAAATATCAGCCGCATTCTCCGAATCACTTTCAACGCGGATGTTATTGAATCCGGCCAGGATCAAACCGCGTTTAATGGTCTGGAGAAAATCTTTTTCATCATCAATTATGATTATACTATTTTCCATAATTGGCCGTCGGCTTTTAGCTGTTATCTCTTGGTTCCCTGCTCTTTGCCTTGAGAAGTTTCGATCCAAATATTTGATGGTCTCGTAACAAGTCCGAATGTGACGGTTTCGTAAAGAGTTCAAATTCAAGGCGTGCAAATTTCGTAATCATGAAACGTACTTATCTTACCTGCCCTGTTAAATCTGTACTTATTATTTAACCGGGGCGTTGAATGATTGCGAAATGCCCTGGTCCATAGGATCAGATTCTATTTGTTATAATATATAGAGCTTATTTGTCAACTTATGGGAAATTTCGAAAGTGTAAATCATATTGAAATGTCTCATGATACATATATGTATCAACCAAAACCCACATTAATACACATTCTTATCCTCTGACCCAAACAAACCATCCAAACGGATATCTGTTTTTCATTGCCAGTTATTGGAAGTTGGGGTATATACGCCCCATGAGTTTGAGATTTAAAATCATTCTAATGGGACTGATGATTCTGGCACTGCTGTTCGGATTCTTTCACCTATTTATACCGGACACAACATTGTACGATTTTGAAAGGCTGCATATCTTCCTTTTCAATCTGTGCACCGGAGGGACAATATTAATTTATTATACCGAAGGGAAGCGAAGGGTTAGCACAAGGGCAATTATTTTTCTCCTGACTTCTCTATTGTTTGCTGTTTTTTCCTTTTTAAACCTGTTTGTACCTGCCATCATCACTGCGGTTCTTCTCGCGGGCATCGTCGAATCCGTAAGGATCAAACACTTTTCATTTTTTCCTTTTTCGTTTTTCAGTCCGACTTACCCGGTATCAAAAAAATTTCACCACGCCGCCCTGCTTTGCCTGTCCATCGGTCTGGTTATCTCCGGACTTGTCATTTTAAATAATGAATATCTAAAATGGTTTTCCTATCCTAAACTGAAGCTCAATACATTCTTTCTTGGTTTTTCCTTTCCGATTTCTTTAATCACCATGTCTGTCATTTTTTCGTATATGACCGGCAAATTATCAAAACTAATCTTCAAACTGCAAAATATGGGATTCTGGAATGTTAATCTGGGTGTGATCATTTTTTTCATATTTATTCTTTATGAAAAACTGATCCCGCAAGTGGTGGTGACTGCAATTCTTTTTCTTTCGGTCATCCTGGTTTACTATTTATATAAAAATCTCGCTGAAAAGACACAGGAAAAATATTTCTTGACCTCGGGCATATTTTTTCTACTTTACACGGCTGTAACCGGCATCATATATATCCTCCTGGAATTCAAACCGGATTATCCCCATGACAGCATGAAGTTTTTGCTTCGAATGCATTCGTTTGCGTCACTGTATGGGTGGAATCTTACCGGACTTGCGGTAATCTGCAGGAGAAATGATTTCCCCATCCGAATGAATTCAAAATGGGTCATCACCATTCACTGGCTCACGGCCATTATTCTTGCCCCACTGGGAACCTATTCCCGGATTTTTGCCATAAGTGCTCTGATTTGTTACACTTTTTTTATCTATATTTTACTTTTCAGTAAAGAAGGGAAGCAGATAGTCACAAAATGAGGGGGTTCTAATATATCTATGAAGCATAAATCGAACATTTTCTGACCGCCATAGCAGCTTCCTGAAGGGCTTCTGAAAATGTAGGATGGCCATGCACGGTTCTTGCGATATCCTCGGAACTTGCTCCAAATTCCATAGCCAGAACACCTTCTGAAATCATATCCGCGGCCCTGGGACCAATAATATGGATACCGAGTAATCGGTCTGTTTTACCATGCGCGATGACCTTGACAAATCCTTCACTTTCTCCCATGCACCGGGCACGGCCGGCGCCTGAAAAAGGATAGCTTCCCGTACAATATGGAATTTTCCGTTCTTTGACCTGTTCCTCGGTCAACCCAACCCAGGCAACTTCCGGCCATGTGTATACCACCGCGGGAATCGTGTCATAATTCACTTCACCGGCATGTCCGGCGATACACTCCACTGCAGCAATCCCTTCCGCAGATGCTTTGTGAGCGAGCAGGGGGCCATAAATCAGATCACCGATTGCGTAGATTGATGAAATGCTCGTACGATACGTTTCATCAATTTCAATGAGACCGGTTTCAGGATCTGTTTTTACGCCAGCCTCAT
>JAUVGT010000370.1 GCA_030593645.1 Deltaproteobacteria bacterium | reverse complement strand
TTCCACCGGTAACTTCCGGTGATCCGACCCAGCTCCAGAACTTGCTGCTAAACATCGCTTTGAACGCACGGGACGCCATGCCGGAGGGTGGAGAATTGATATTTGCCACCGAAATTGTTGATATCGGTGAAAATTACTGTGAAAAGATTCAATATGATTTGAATCCCGGCACATACCTGCAGATCACCGTTACCGATTCCGGTACCGGAATGGATCAAAAAACACAAAAGCATATCTTTGAACCTTTCTTCACCACAAAGGAAGCTGGCCATGGAACAGGTATGGGACTGGCGGCTGTATACGGAACGGTAAAAGCTCATAATGGAATCATTAATGTTTACAGTGAAAAAAACCATGGCACCACATTTAAAATATTTTTACCTGTAAGTCCGGAAGAATTGGAACTTCTTCAGAATAAAAAATCACAAAGAACCAATATTACCGGCAATGCCCATATCCTCCTGGTAGATGATGAAGAAATGGTATGTGATATGACTGAGAAGATGCTCAGCATGCTGGGGTATAAAGTAATCGTTTGCAGAAACGGCATGGAGGCTGTTACAGAATACAGGAAAACATGGCAAAATATCGATCTTGTGGTTCTTGACATGATCATGCCCGAGATGAGCGGTAGAGAAACATATGGTAAAATGAAAGAAATAAATCCTGAAGTGAATATTCTTCTATCATCCGGATACAGCCTAAACAGCGAAGCCCAGAAAATACTTGAAGAAGGAGCAAAAGATTTTATCCAAAAGCCGTTTCGGATGGCGGACCTGTCATTAAAAATCGCCAATATTTTAAATTCTGAAATTTAACTGAAAACCGACATGCAATTTTGATCCACACCCTTTGACTTCATCCACTCAATAGAATGCTTGTGAGAAATCCGGGTTAAAGTTCTATCTAAAATAAAAATAGATAGGATTCATTAACAAGGTCCTTAATTAATCCCCTTGCAGGAGTATCAAAAGACAGGTTCTTTGGACCTGGATTTTTACTTTACCTTAAATTACTACAACTCATCAGGAAGTGATCACTTTTTTGAAAATACAGTTTAAGTAATCGAAGTCATACAGCTTTTTTAATCAGCTTTTCATTCCGGGGCTGTTTTTTTTTAAAAAACTGAAAATTTCTCTTGCATTCTATTTTAATAATCTTTATGAAGTAATTTCCATATATTCTACTCAGTTTTAAGTTATTATCCCTTTGATACCAGGGGGTGCCACATCCCTTTGGTATTCAATAACTTAAAATTATTTTACTATGCCTTTTTGTACCAAAACTTAGTTCGAGCAGCTGTATAATTAATTATACAGCTGGATACTTTTTTATCAGGTACTATTGCTGTCATCTGATTTCATCGGGTGTATGTTTTTCTCTTTTGTCTGATGGAAGGAAAGACTGCGTGTACCGGTGCGCTATATTTACTCCAGGAAATTTCCAGGAGAAGTCGTAATCGTGTATGCGAAAAAACAGTACCCATTCCAGTACTCGATGTTTATACGAATTGTTTCCTTATTACAAAATTTGTACGCCTTGAATTTGAACTTATTACGAAACCGTCACATTCGGACTTTTTACGAGTTCGTCAAATACTAATGAACGTATATTGTTAAAAACATTCAAAGGAGGTGATAATAATAATATCGGCCTTGTTGAATCGAATTTAATGCTTTTATATGACGTGGCAAAAACCGTATAGGAGGTGTATGATGAAAAAAATCGGCAGAATGATTATTCTAATCACAATATTGGCATTTGCCCTATCATCACAGGGTCTAGTGGCGGACGAACAAACCCCTGATTCGAGTTCGAACAAAATGGTCAGCACCAAATCCGGAGAATATTCCTATATTGTACTGATGTCTCTCGATCCGGTTATTTCTTACGAGGGAGAAATAAAAGGCTTGTCAGCGACAAAACCTGTCAAGCGTCAAAAGCTGAATGTTCGGGATCCCAATGTAAGGAGTTATCGCCAACTTCTTAAAACGAAACATGATAACGCTCTTAAAGCTGCGGGGATCAGGCAGGAGAAAAAAATTCATGATTACACTGTGGCACTCAACGGCTTTTCCGCCATAATGACAAAGTTTCAGGCAAAGGAATTGTCAAAACAGGCGGGTGTTGTCTCGGTTAGACCGGATGAGATGAGATTCAAGACAACGGATCACAGTCCCGATTTCCTGGGATTAACCGGTAAAATGGGGCCGTGGTCGAACGGTATAACCGGTGAGGATGTTGTGGTTGGGGTCATCGATACAGGTATTTGGCCTGAACATCCCAGCTTTGCCGATTCAGGAGATTATAATCCGCTGCAGTTGAATCTTGAAGACACACCTGAAAATCCGGCCTGTAATTTCGGGAACACCAATCAGAATCCAGGTGACGTCCCTTTCGAATGCAACAACAAGTTGATCGGAGCCCGTCAAATGCTGGCGACATATCGAGCAATCGTCGGAGCAGATCCGGATGAGTTCGATTCTGCACGTGATGACGATGGACATGGGACTCATACAGCCTCAACAGCAGCCGGCAATGCCGGAGTCGAAGCCAATATGTTCGATATCCCCAGGAGTACTGTTTCCGGTATCGCACCGCGAGCCCGAGTGATTGCCTACAAAGGACTGGGCAAGCTCGGCGGATTCAGTTCTGATTTAGCTGCTGCCATCGATCAGGCAGTAGCCGATGGTGTGGATGTCATCAATTATTCTGTCGGCGGCGGAGCCAGCTTAATAGGCGCCGATGACATCGCGTATTTATTTGCGGCTGACGCCGGAGTTTTTGTTGCTACATCAGCGGGTAACAGCGGGCCGGAACCGGCTACGATCGGAGGGCCGGCTTCCGTACCCTGGATTACCACTGTTGGTGCAAACACACACAACCGGGCATTCATTAGCGATATCACATTGACCGGACCGGGTCATTCGCCAAGAAGGATATGGGGGGGCTCGGTTACAACGGGTATCGAAAATTACAATTTAATAGACGCCGAGGGTATTCCGGATACCATGGGAGATACATCCGGTATGTGTCTGAATCCTTTTCCGGAAGGAACATTTAAATCCAACGACTGTGTATTATGTAACACATATGATTTCGGTACAGCCCGCACAGAGCGGGTAGGCAATGTGGCGGACAGCGGCGGCGGTGCTGTTATCTTTCATAATTCGGAGAACGTAAATGTCACACCGACGGATAATCATCCCTTACCGACCGTGCATATGCTTTACAAAGTCGGTATACCGCTCAAGCAATACCTGGTGAATCATCCAGGCCAAATCGGTGTCAGTTTTACTCAAGGCGAGGCAAAACCGGAGAACCGGTGGTGGGATCCAAGGGTCAGGCCCTATGTCATGGCATCGTTCAGTTCCCGGGGTCCGAATCCTGTTGCCATGGACATTATCAAACCTGATGTTACTGCCCCTGGGATCAGTATCCTTGCCGGGGCCAGCCCGACTCACGCAGGCACGGCTGAACAGAATCAATTATTTCAGGCGATCATGGGGACTTCCATGTCAAGCCCGGAGGTGGCCGGTGTCCTCGCATTAATTAAGCAGGCTCATCCAAATTGGAGCCCGGCGATGGCAAAGTCAGCCCTGATGACAACAGCCCACCCGTTTGTACGAAAAGAAGACGGCCGTACTAAAGCCGATCCATTTGACATCGGTGCCGGACACATCAAACCGGGCTCCATCAATCGGATATCTCCGTTTAATCCGGGTTTAACCTATGATGCCGGTTTTAATGAATATCTGGGATTTTTATGTTCAGCTGCACCTGAAATTTTTTCTGATCCTGAAGGGACATGCGGCTACCTGGCTTCAATCGGCATTCCCCTTGATCCCAGTGATCTGAATTTACCATCGATCGGTGTTGCCGATCTCGCCGGTGTTCAAACAGTCCAGCGGACAGTAACCAATGTAACTGATAAAAAGATGACTTTCAGAGGATTAATCAAACATCCCCGCGGATACCGGATCAAAGTGACTCCGAAAAGACTCACCCTTGAACCGGGAGAGTCTGGGTCTTACAATCTTGAAATAACAAATAAACGGGCACCTATCGGAGAATGGAGATTTGGGTCCATCTCATGGATATCCATGAAAAATCACACAAAATATTTAGCACGCAGCCCCATTGCAGTACGCGGATCCATGATAGATGTGCCGACAGAACTAACCGGCAGTGGTGCTGATGGATCCCTGAGCTTCGATGTAAAGTTCGGCTATACTGGCAGCTATACAGCTGCATCACACGGATTGGAAGCGGCAACGGTCGCCACAGATAATGTTCTGCAGGATCCGGATCAGACATTTGATCCCAATGACGGATTCAGTGTCATGCACTCATTCACCTTATCCGGGGCAGCCCTTTTCAGGGTTGCGCTACCGCCTGAAGCGACTGAAGCAGACGCCGATCTGGATGTCTATGTTTTCGATCCCAACGGCGTGATGGTTGCAAGCAGCACCAATGGCGCTACAGACGAACTCATCAATATCACCCAACCCGCGGATGGTGTTTGGCGGGTTTATATACACGGCTGGTCAACACCCGGTGGTGATTCCGATTATCAGATGTACAGCTGGGCTATTTCGAACACCCCCGGAGGTAACCTGATAATCGACGCAGCGCCCGGTTCCGCCGTACTTGGTACGATTGAACCCATCGAAATCAGTTGGACCGGATCTGCCGGAAACTGGTATCTTGGCGCGATTTCCCATACCGGTAATGAAGGTCTAATGAACTTAACGATTATCAATGTGGATAATCGTCAATAATCCTTTATTATTGATATAACGATACATTAAAAAAGTAAAAATCCGGGTCCAAAGGGCCCGGCTTTGACTTGTCCGCCATAGCTTTAGCGGCGGTGGGTCACCCCTCTAAGGGGATTTAACAAGTGCCTAAAGTGCGCTAAAGTGACTAAAATGCCTAAAGTTAATGAATCCTGTCT
>JAUVGT010000129.1 GCA_030593645.1 Deltaproteobacteria bacterium | reverse complement strand
ATAGTTTGTAGTTTTTTCGATCGATCGTGATCACACGTTCCTGCATGGCCTGAAGCAGCGCGGATTGGGTTTTTGCAGGGGCCCGGTTGATTTCATCCGCAAGCAGGAACGTAGTAAAGGCAGGCCCTTTAACAAGCGAAAATACGTTTTTCTGAAAGTTAAAAACATGGGTGCCCGTAATATCCGCCGGCATTAAATCCGGTGTAAATTGAATTCGTGAGAACTCACATTGCATCACATGGGAAAGGGTTCGGACCAGAAGGGTTTTAGCCACACCCGGCACACCTTCAATCAGTGCGTGATTACCGGTAAATATGGCAATCAATGCGTGTTCAACCACATTTTCATGACCGATAATCACTTTTGCAATCTCTTGTTTTGTTTGAATCAGTGCCTTTTTTAATCGATCGACATTCTCATTCATAATTTTATTCCTTCCGGCTGGTTGAAATTAGGCTGCATATGCTCTGATATCCTTTAACAGGATCTGTTTTCCTGTCAAACAGGTATTTTTCTTTGTCGATGTTCCGCAAGATATGTTCCAGTTCAGCCCTGCGCTGTGTTTTATTAAAATTGAGCGTCTCTTTCCATTGTTCTATGCAAATTTTTAAAATGTCCCCGGCAGGTATATTTCGCCTGAGCAAACTGATCAACCCCTGCAGGGAATCTCTTTTTGACATTGTCTTATCCCCTTCAAAAATCTGATCATCAGACGGCGGAGGTATAAAATGAGCTGAATTTCTCCAGACAAACATGAGTCCCAGTATCGCGATTCCAAAAAAGAACCAGTGCAGGTCGTGTTTGCGGATCAGGCCGGCCACACCCTGTGTTTGATTAATACCCAGATGCGCTTCATCAAATACAAGTTCATTATTCGTTCCCATGATCCATGCCAGTAGTCCGGGATGCCTTTCAGCCCATAGAGCTTCATTGCTTAAATAATAACTGTCAGCGGAAAGAATAATCGAACCGTTTTGAAAGGGTCTTTCGATGATCACCGGTCGCTTGTTACAGGTATAGACCACACGCCATTCGTCTGTAAGGTCGGTAAAATAAAGGGTTGAATGCCATGAAATGGATCGGGGCATTTCCCATGGATTATAATCGATGGCCAGCTGAGCCCTGTTGATCAATTCCGGATCTTCAGCGTAATCGGTTACCACACCCCAATGCTCTTTAAGCGAAACTGATTTATAATCCAGATGATCAGTATCCGAGTGGCCCTGATCATTTTTTTCATTCACATTATCATTTGAATCCTGAGTTCTATTTTCCAGTCCGTCAGGTTCATTTTTCTTATCATTTGATTGTTTTGGCGATTGTTTTGGCGATTGTTCTGGCGATTGGTCTGGCGATTGTTTTTGCGATTGGTCTGTCGATTGCTCTGGCGATTGGTCTGGCGGTTGATCCGGCAATTGATCCGATTCATGATTACCACCCTCTTTCGACTCTTCACCTGTTTCGGTGTTTTGTTCTTTCCCGCTGAATTTTTCCCAGGAAGGATAGAAAGAAATGATCAGGCGTCCATTTTTATCGGTTAAATCATCAAACGCATTGGAAATATATTCCGGGATCGATTCATTATCAGACGCGTGAACCCCCAGGTAAAAAAAACTGGTGTGGTGATTAAATGTGACCTGGTTTAAAGGCAGATAATTACGCTTGACATTAAACACATTCAGGTTTTCAGCGCTTTTGTACAATGCCCTCGTTCCCAGCGGATCGCTGCGAAGAGTTGAATAGGCCGGATAGAAATCACCTCTTTCAAAACGCAGCATAAAAAGGTGAGCAAGTCCCGCTATAAAGGCAATCACAACCATTGCCATCACTATGTAATGATGCCGGTTATTTTTCAGCAAAACGTTTTATCCTGTCCTGATCCATGGCGTAACTGTCAATATCCTGCGGGGTGATATGATACAATCCATACCAGACACGATCAAAAATGATCACATTTTTTGAAAAGGATTTTGTAAGATCCAGGTTCCCATGGGCCCTTCTTTGCAACTCTCTTTCATAGTCACTGTTCGATTTGTACTTTTCGATGGACACCATCTCGTGATCGCCCAGGTATGCTAATGTGGCCAGGTAGAGCGCCCGCATAGCCAGCCGAAGCGAACCTTTGGCTTTCAGTTTTTTTGCCAAAGCCAGCCATTGGTCCGCCGGGAGTTCATCGGCGACAGTATTTTCATCTGTCAAATCCGGCACGAGCGGAACCGGTTCGGTTTCAACTTCCCTGTACCGGGAACGCCTTCTTCGCCATATACTCCAGAGAAAATAAGCAAGAAAACCGGCGGCAACCACCAGAAAAATGACCAGAAATAAGCGGGTCGTGGGTATCCAGTCCGCATTCGATGTTTTTTCCGTCTTTCTTTTTTCAGCAGAATTCTTTTTCAACCATTCAAAAAAGCGACCCAACCAAGCGCCGATCGTTTTTGCAAGTTTTTTAACAGAATCCCTTATCCAGAATAATACGGATTCAACCGGTCCCGGCAGTTCGAAATCCGAATCTATCTGCTGTAATTCTTCCGGCGGCAGACGCCAGGTAAATTCCCTTCCCTTCATGACTTCTATTATGGATTTTTCCATCATTTCAGGAGAAATGATGGTGGCGTCTTCAGACACGTTTTCGGTCTGAGCAGACACACCGGTTGATAAAAGAGCGGGTGAGATAACAAAAACCAGGACAATCGCGGTTGTTTTTAAAGTGCGGGCATGGCTTTTTAGCTCAGTGAGGATATCCTCTCCGGTACTGACGGCGTTCCCATAATAGCATCGCAGCACATATGCTGTTTTAATAATCGGGTCAACACACAGGTATGTGCCTGCTATCATTGTAAACCAAAATGTCGAGTTAAAAACGCTCGCACCGCTCATACTGAATGGCGTTTCAATATTCAAAAATGTTTTTAACAGGTATGGAATGATAATAAAACCAATCGATAAATTGATTAATACCACCATGCTGAATATTGAAAGAATAAATATAAGAAAATGGTTTTGCCTGGGCCAAAGCCGGGCATGCTGCCATGATTTTCGAGCGGTCATTTTCAGATCATGCAGCTCTCCATCAGCCAGGGCGGTTGCGTTTTGATAAAACGCATAACACCACCCAAGCGGAACAAGCAGAACAAAAGCCAGAGGTAATACAAAAAAGGAAGTGGACTGGATCAGGCTTTGGGTCGCGATCAGGGAGGTCATTCGGGTCAAAGGCCAGGGACCGGCTTGGACCTTATGGATACTGTTTCTGATAGTTACTGCAAACACTGTTTGCCAGCATTTCATCCATATAAATAATAGCGCCATACCAAAAGAAGCCGCTGCACAGTTTCTCCCGGCAAACGCGTTATGACTCATATCACCCCAGAAATAAAGCAGGCCGATAATAAAAGGTACACTGCCCAGATAATAACTCACCAGTAGAGACATGGGTGAGCCTCGAAGTAAATGTATCGATTCTTCCAGTATTCGTATCGAGCTTTTTCGGTATTTACCCCTGCTCCGTTTCACGGTTATTCCCACCATTTGGTTTGCCATAATGTTCCATCATGAAAGGAGTCCGGAAAAGAGATCAAAAATTGACCCAGGTAGAAAAAGAAGACCCAGACAACACACCCACCAATCAGGAATTGAAAAACTTTTGAAAATCCTTTAAGCCGAAATCGCCGTATTGTTCCGGATCGATGCGTTTTACGTAAACAAAACGCGCAAAGGACACGGTCTTCATGCTCGGTAATACATTCCCGGCAGAAGAACCCGCCGCATTCCGGACACTTTGCGACAGCTTCGCGTAATTTATGGTTTCGACATCGTTCCTGGGTAATATCATTCATTTTTATTCTATTGATGCCCTTCTTTTGTTCCGCCAATAGTGTTTGAGAAGTACCAGGCCCGGAATACCAATTAAGAATGAACCGCAAAGCGAATAAATATGTAATCCCATCATAAAGGTATTATCCAGGGGTGAAATTTTAGAAACTCTTTTAAACAGTTCCCATTGATTATAAGCAACCTCCATATTTTCAAAAGCCATCGTCAAACTAAACCCGTAGCCCAGGATAAGGGAAATACAAATAAACACCATTGAGGTCCAGGTCATCTTTTGGATCGCACCCGGGATGGTACTCCCTGCTTGCTTCACCAGGGCAATAATCACTGTAATAATCACGGCAAGACTTATAATCGTACTAAAAATAGTAAACGATACATGTGTTAAAAAAAAAGTGGGAATGATAAAAAACGCGTCAATGATTAGCAGGGCAAATAATAGTGCATGGATTTTACCTGTTTCGTGTCTTGGCTCTCTTTTTGCCGGTGTATAAACCGCGGTTGTTCCACGCAAGCCGCTGTCCATGGGCTGCTTTAAAACATTCTCCTTAAATACTTCAGGAGACAGCTTCCCCTGTGTTTTTTCAATCACGATTTTTAACCGGTCCATCGACTTTTTTGTATTTTTGGTCCGGTTCAAAGAACTGAGCTTCTTGGTGTGGATAGCAGTCTGAAGAAAGGTATTACAGGTTGGGCCCCGCCATAGGTGTATGGTCAGCCACAGGAAAAACCCGGCTGCCATGACCGTATTAAACCCGGACCAACCGCTTTGAGTCGTGGTGGCCAGCAGGAGAAAGATCCCCAAAAGGACCCCAATAATGACGTTCCAGATTTTTCCAGTAATGGTTTTACTGGTAATAATCGATTGAATGTCCCGGTAATAAAACCGATTATACTTCTCCACTCCGGCAACCGAATGGACCAGAAGCAGATGGTCTGAACCCATCCAGAGCTTGCTGCTGTATAAAATGATAAATCCGCTTTTTCCGGGAAGACGTTTATATTTTTCTTTGGTGTTATGATTCATAAAAATTTACTGTCATCAACATTCGTTATCTCGTAATCATTAAAACGAAAACCACGATCCATCCCAGTATTTGAAGGGCGGCAATGAGAAACGCAAGAATGTAACGTATCTTTGTCCGCGGAACAATGGTTGTCGGTTTTTTCCAGTACCAGGCAGTCATAAAAACCACCATGGGTGCTGTGAGTATTGTTGGCCAGAAAAACAGTAACATCGGAAAAATGGCCAGGTAAAGCGCGATAGTGTCATAACAGGTACGCCGGTTTTCAAGATTCAGAATTTTCTTTTTTGATTTACCCTTTTCCAGACACAACGGACACATATGCAAATTATTAAACTCAATATCACACAAAGCGCATAAGAACCTCCCGCAGGATTCACAAGGTATGACGGCTTTCTTGTCCTGATGAAAGAAACAGCTTGCGAGGCTATCTGTCAGAATGGTTTCACCGGGCTCACCTCCGGACAGCTCCTTAAACAAAGCCGGATACACATCCGCGCGGAGGAACCCGTCACATGAAGGGCAGGCCATCATTACATTTGTGTTGATCATCCGGCTGTTTAAAGGTGTGCCGCAATTTGTACAGCTGATCATCCTACTTATCCTTCCAGATTATATCCTGATGACACGCGTTTCACAGATCATATCGTGCAATGCCCTTTTTTCACTGTCAAACCCTGCCATAATGAATCCAATCATGAGAGTCATATAACTGATCCATTTCGCAAAAAATCGACCCAGGGCCCTCAAATAACTGACTTTTTCACCAGTCGCCACAACAACTTTAATCTTGCAGGCCATTTTACCCGGAGTAGCGGCATATTTACCGATAAACCAGGTCTCATAGCCAACCTGAACCGCAAGCCCCAAAAACATAACGATCAACTGGACAGTAATAAACACGACCGGATTCGCCTCCGGGCTGTTCATGGATGTGGCCATCAAAATAAATAGAGGAATATAAATAATCATATTAACTATAGAAAGAATGATATAGTCGATCATAAAGGCCCCGAACCGCAGCCAGAAACCGGCGTGGTCCATGGATAGATTGACAGCGGTACCTTCTTTCATTTTTTGTACAAATACCGGCTTACAGGCCGCGCAAATCCATCTGTCCTGAAAACGAATCATTTGATCCGTCGAAAAAGAACGACCACACTCGGAACAGGCCGATGCTCCCGCTATTCCTTCTGCCCTGCCGGATGTTTGAACGGTCCCTGCGGCCAGTGCCGCTTTCTGGCCGTTCATCTCACCCAGTTCCTTCCATTCAGCCATTCCCTGTTTCCAGATCAATGTTTTCGCATTGATTTTTTTTGTCTTTATCAGCTCCTGGAGTTCTTCCCTGGTTATTGGACCATGCTTTTTCCCTTCTACAGCATAATAATACTCCATCATTGCCTCCTGGATTCATTAAAGGTGGTTTTATTGTTTTCAGCATAACATACCGATATATGAATTTAATATCGGTTCGGGGAGTACGAAACTTAAGGGATATATCGGGATAGATATTGCCTGAACAGCAATACTCATCAGTGGATAAAGGTGAACACTTTTTGTGTCCCGAAAACCAATAATGATCATCAGAGACAACCATGTGCCAGACACGTGATATGAGCTTCATACTCCGGGTTGTAAACGTTAATCTCCTTTATCGATATCTACCTAGAGGTTTTCTCTTCCTTTTTATATCAAGATCTGGCTCAGGAATAATTTTGTTCTTTCATGCTGCGCGTTATCAAAAAACTCATCGGGTGTGTTGCTTTCCAGAATCTGGCCAAAATCCATTAACATGACCCTATGGGCCACACTCTTGGCAAATCCCATTTCATGAGTCACAACAATCATTGTCATGCCTTCCCGGGCGAGTTCGATCATAACATCAAGTACTTCCTTGATCATCTCGGGATCAAGGGCGGATGTCGGTTCATCAAAAAGCATGACCTGGGGATTCATACAAAGACTTCGTGCGATCGCAACACGCTGCTGCTGCCCGCCGGAAAGCTGTCCCGGATATTTTTTTGCCTGTTCCGCGATATGAACCTTTTCAAGGTAGTGCATGGCAGTCTCTTCAGCCTGTTTCTTGGGTACTTTTCTGACCCATATGGGGCCAAGGGCCAGATTATCAATAATTGTGAGATGGGGGAATAGGTTAAAGTGCTGGAACACCATCCCCACTTCCGCGCGAATTTTTTCGATGTTCTTTAAATTATTTGTCAATTCCATGCCATCCACAATGATCGTCCCGCGTTGATGCTCTTCCAAACGGTTGATGCACCGAATCAGTGTCGATTTCCCGGAACCGGAAGGTCCGCAAATGACAATCCGTTCTTTCTTTTTTACAGTCAGGTCTATACCCTGCAGCACATGGAAATCACCGAACCATTTGTGCATATCAGTGATTTCAATAATGTTTTCATCTGACGGGCTTGCGATTTTATTTTCTTGCTGATCGTTCATATAATTCTCTCTGATTTGTTTTAGATTTTAGTATCCTGTATCAAGCTCCTTTTCCAACTTACGACTGAAATTTGACATGGAAAAACAGCCGAGAAAATATAATAGTGCAATAAAAATATATGCCTCGCGGCTGAAGCCCATCCATTGAGGGTCGTTTATTACAGTTTGTGTGGTTTTCATCAGGTCCCAAAGTGAAATTATGACAACCAGTGATGTGTCCTTAAAGGCCGAAATAAGGACACTTACCGTGGGCGGAATCACTATTCTAAGCGCCTGTGGTAAAATGATCAGCCGCATGGTCAGGTAATAATTCAATCCCATCGATTCCGCTGCTTCATATTGCCCCCTGGACATCCCCTGGAGTCCGCCCCTGACAACTTCAGCAACATAAGCCGCCGTGAACAGGATAATAGCAACCTGGGCCCTGAGAAGATTATTCAATGTAACACCTTCCGGCAGAAACAAAGGAAAAATGAAAGATGACATGAAAAGGAGGCTGATAAGCGGTACACCCCTGATCAATTCAATATAAACCACGCAAAGATACTTAATAAAAGTCATTTTGGACTGACGGCCCAGGGCCAGGATAACACCGAGCGGATAGGCCACGGTCAGACCGAAAATCGAAAGCAGAAGGGTCAAAGGTAATCCGCCCCATTCACTGGTCTCTACGGATTTTAGCCACAAAACACCTCCCCTCATGAGAATCCCCATGACAAAAAGCCCGATGATCCATGCATAACCCAGGTATTTTGACCAGTGTTTTCTGTCCTTGCTGTAAAAAAGAAGACCGATCAGGATGATCACCGCGATCAGCGGTCTCCATTGTAATTCATAAGGATAGAGGCCAAAAAGAATAAGCCGGTAATTTGTGGTAATAACGGACCAGCAGGCACCTGTAGCCTCTTTGCATTCAGGCCCCGTACTTAACCATGTACTGTCAATGAATGCCCAACTGATCAGCGGAGGCACGGTCTTGTATAACAAAATAAGAGTAATGATGGTCAGAATGGAGTTAAAAACACCATCAAACAGGTTGGCTTTCATCCATCCGATCACCCCGACATCGATAATCGGGGGTTTGATTTCACTGGTTTGGGTATCTTGAATTGTATTTTCCATGGTTTTGTTATCTTTCCACAAGGGCTACTTTTTTATTATACCAATTCATAAAGACTGATGTGGACAGGCTGAAAATAAGGTATAACGCCATGATCAGCGCCACACCTTCTATGGATTGTCCGGTCTGATTGATCGTTGTATTTGCCACTGAAACAAAATCAGGAAAACCGATGGCCACCGCCAGGGAACTGTTCTTGGTCAAATTCAGCATCTGACTGGTCAAAGGCGGGATGATCACCCTCAGTGCCTGGGGTAAAATGACCAGTTTTAAAACCTGACCCGGCCTTAATCCAACCGCCATGGCCGCTTCCGTCTGTCCTTTGCTGACGGATTGAATACCGGCTCGGACCACTTCCGCGACAAACGCGGATGTATACAGTACAAGTCCAATGAGCAGGGCAATGAATTCAGGACTAAAGCTCATGCCGCCCTCAAAATTAAAACCGGTGAGTACCGGAATATCCATCTCGGTGGGTGCGCCGGAAATGAGCCATGTGATCAACGGAAGACCGATAATGATTCCAGTCCCCACACTGAAAGTTGGAAATATCTGCCCTGTCTTTTCCTGTCTTGCCCTGGCCCATCGATATAGCAGGTAGGCAGCAACACAGCCGATAACAAAAGCGATAAATATATACTTATGGGCAGGATGTGATTCCGGTACCGCAAATAATATCCCCCGGTTACATAAAAACAGACCCGCAAAAGGGTTTAATGCCTGCCGCGGGGATGGCAGGGATTCATAAAAAATAGCATACCAGAAAAACAGCTGCAGCAGTATAGGGATATCCTGCATGACTTCGATAAAAATGGCCGCGATCTTTGATACCAGCCAGTTTGTGGAAAGACGCGCGATACCGACCGTCGTTCCTAAAAGGACCGTAATAATAATCCCCACAAACGCGACCTTAAGTGTATTTAACGCACCGACGATAAGAGCCTTGCCATAGGAACTGGCAGCTGAATATGTGATCAGGGTCTCACCAATTTCAAAAGATGATTCTTTTTGAAGAAAGTCAAAACCGGTCGCAACAGCCTGTTTTTCTAAATTTATCAGCACATTTGATATCAGGTAATATGCCAGTAGTCCGACCATGCAAAATGTACCAATCTGGAAAACGATTCCACGCTTTTTGGGATCAAGCCAAAATGGTACTTTTTCAGATATGCTGTTTTTCATCGTTTTTTCATTACCGTTTACGGGGTGTGTGGGTTAGAAGTGGTTATCAAACTTTTGAGGGTTTTGAAACCACTTCTATTGTAAATTCAAAAGCCTGCTTCAAAAAACAGGAAGCAGGCGCGTTGTTGATAAAAAAAGTGCCCTTGGGAGGGCACCATTATATCTATTATCTAAACGGTGAGGCGTACATCAGCCCGCCTTTTGTCCAAAGGGCATTCAGTCCGCGTTCCAATTCAAGAGGTGTTTTTACGCCGATATTGCGCTCAAAAATCTCGCCATAGTTACCGACTTGCTTAATGATGTTGTAGGCCCATTTATCATCAAGACCCAGTGCTTCGCCCATGCCGGGAGTTACGCCCAAAAAGCGCTGTATCCCAGGATTTTTGCTCTTAAGCATTTTTTTGACATTCTTTGACGTAATGCCCATTTCTTCGGCATTGATCAGTGCCATTACTGTAAAATTGACAATATCATACCACTGGTCATCACCATGACGGACCACAGGAGCAAGGGGTTCCTTGGAGATGATTTCCGGCAGCAGCATATAATCATCCGGATTTGGAGCTACTGTACGATGGGCAGCCAGCTGGGATGCGTCTGATGTCAGGCAGTCGCAACGGCCCGCAAAGAAAGCTTTGTTGAGTTCGGAACCCTGTTCGATTACAACCGGTTTCCATTTCATCCCGTTTGAACGGAAATAATCAGCAGCGTTCATCTCTGTGGTTGTTCCCGGAAGAACACAGATTGTCGCACCGTCCAGCTCTTTGGCGCTCTTGATTCCAAGTTTCTTCGGTACGAGAAAACCCTGACCATCATAGTAATTTACATGAACGAAATTGAGTCCGTTTTTGGTTTCACGGGTCAAGGTCTGGGTGGTATTACGGCATAAAACATCGATCTCTTTTGACTGAAGAGCCGGCAACCGCTGTACAGCTGTTAAAGGAACAAATTTAATCTTATCCGGTTTTCCGAATATCGCGGCGGAAATCGCCCGGGCTGTATCAACATCAAGTCCTTTCCAGTTACCTTTTTTGTCAGGCATGCTAAATCCAAAAACAGTACCATTAACGCCAACTTTAATAAAACCTTTCGCTTTGACTTCATCAAGCGTACCTGCGCTTGCAACACCGATGAAAGCAAAAATAGCCAACAGGATAATACTCATTTTTAACAGTTTCATCCTAACTCCTCCTTTAAGTTACGGTTTACGAATGAACCTCCCGGGATCGCGATAATGCATTCCACTTTTGAAAAAAACAGTGGTTTTTGAACGTCTTATCCGCTAATGGAACACGTTACTGCTTTACGATACCCTCTCTCCCCAAATACAAGCTTAAAAATCTTCCAATAATTAAAGTGGTTACTTTCAATAACAAAAAGGAATTGTGTTTTGCAAGAAAAAATAATAATAATTTTGCGTATCGGTGACTTCTCATAAAAATTTCGTATCAAATTGATATTATTAAATATTTAATTTATTCGCTGGGAATCCAATATCATGAAAATACCAGGCTCTGCCTGCCGATCCGGCTGATCATTGGAGAACCGATGGAGATAAATCGGTTATTAACAGTTATTACAGTGATTTTCAATTACATGTTGCAGTTGCGGTCAAACAAATGTAAACTTATTTTTGCGCGAACCCTAAGTTTGATGGTTTCGTAAAAAGTCCGAATTAGACGGTTTCGTAAAAAGTTCAAATTCAAGGCGTGCAAATTTCGTAATCATGAAGCGTACTTATAGTACGTTGAATGATTGCGAAATGCAGCACAACGCAGAAGTTGGACTTT
>JAUVGT010000206.1 GCA_030593645.1 Deltaproteobacteria bacterium | reverse complement strand
GATTCATTAACTTTAGGCATTTTAGTCACTTTAGCGCACTTTAGGCACTTGTTAAATCCCCTTAGAGGGGTGATCCACCGCCGCTAAAGCTATGGCGGACAAGTCAAAGCCGGGCCCTTTGGACCCGGATTTTTACTTGGTTTCCATTATTTAAAATGCAATGTAAAATAAAAGGTTTACAAATGCAATTTGAATACAAACTCAACCGGGACAAAAAAAATGTAATCGTGAAAATGTCAGGGGAGTTTGACCTTGATGAATATTCAATTTTTTATAAGGAATTAATGACAGAAATGAAGGGAAAAGGTATTATCTCAATGCTATGGGATGCCAGAAAACTGGATGTGAGGAATGTAAGTACCAGTCATATTGAAAAATTAATTATTATTTTCAAAAAATGGTCATCATTTCGTGAAGGTGGTAAAACGGCTTGGGTGGTTGATGATTCATTCAGTTTTGGGATGAGCCGGATGTTTGAAAATATGGCTGGAGTAAAAGATCTTTATCCACAAGGATTTAGTATTAAAATAACGATGAATTACGAAGAAGCCGAAGAATGGATATGCGGATAAAGTCTTTTATGGGAGTGAATTCCGGGACGCGCCTTGATAAATTGATTACTCCTTTTACAACAGTATGAATTTATTTTTCCGGGCCGGTCACAACGTGATATCAAACCTGTTTATTGTCACGGGAATGCGGATTGATGACCATAGCCAGCAGAGCCGGGGCCAGCAGGAAATCGGCTGACAGGGCCAGGAAAATGGTAATTCCTGTAAGCATTCCAAAATAAAATACGTTATTCATGGACGCAAACATAAGAACAAAAAATCCGATTGACAAAATAACACTTGTAACCAACATCGCCCTGCCAGTGGTGTGAAGGGTCTGGCGAACCGCTTCGGTCACATCAGCGGTCTCATGATAATAACGTCTGAAATTATGCATGAAGTGAACCGTATCATCGACGACAATACCGATGGCAATGGAGCCGATGAGCATGGTAAACATATCCAAGGGGAGGCCGCACAGGCCCATGACACCAATGATTACAATAATAGGAGCAAGGTTGGGCACCATGCTGATCAGGCCGATACGGAGATTTCCAATGAGAAGTATCATCATGATTGTAATGACTCCTCCGGCAATGGCGTAACTTTTGCCCATGGAATGGATGGCCGCAGTGAGGGCACGACAGAACAAAGTCATCAGCCCGGTGATGGTAACATTGGCATCCTTACCGAATGCGGCGCGGAACCTGGCCTCAATATCTTTCAAGAAAGGAGCATACTTGAGGGCATCCAGCCAGGGGACTTTAATAGTGAACCTGGCAATCTGGAAATGGGAGTCAATGACGTCCTCCAGGTCGTCTGAACCGGAATTTTCAAAGAGGAGAAATTCCTGGGGAATCAGCTTTGGGTTGTCAGGGATGGAATAAAATTCAGGCCTGTTTTCATTCAAGGCCTGATGGATCTCCTTGAGGATATCGGCAACTGAAGAGGCCTTACCGACAAACAGATTCTCCAGTTCAATCCGTTCGATTTCTTCTGACAAGCGGTCAAGCTTTTTGAGGATCACCGGATCGTACAGACCGTTTTTTCGACCTGTATCCAGGATGACCTCGAGAGTGACCGATCCCTTGAGTTCATCGTTGATCTTTTGTGTGGCGATGCGGACAGGTGATTTTTCAGGCAGCCACTTTAAAACATCATGGGAAAAATTAAGTTGCGCGGCGGCGATCAGTGAGATGAGGATCAGTGCCGCGCTTACGGTCACAATGGCCCTGGGGTGGCCGGTGGAAAAAGCCGTGATCGAATCAAGAAGCCTGTCTAATATTGGCCTGTAAGCCTGTGGCCGGCTTTTTGCTTTAATCGGTATAATGGCGATTAATGCAGGGACAAGGATAATGGAGTAGAAAAGGGCCAGCATGACACCAACACCTGCAAAGGCACCCAAGTCTGCAACAGAAGCTACTTCGGCGGTGGCAAATGAGGCAAGGCCTGCGGCGGTTGTCAAGCTGGTCATGACGATGGCCAGTCCGGAATGCCCCATCGCGTGGATGATGGAATCCTTCTTTTTACCGGTCTTCTGGAGGTGGCGATAAAATATTGCAAGGATATGAACGGAATCCCCCACACCAACCGCCAGGATGAACGATGGAAGCACCATCGTTAATGTCGTGACGGGAACACCTGTCAGGGCCATAAATCCCAGTGTGGAGATCAGGGTAAGTAGAACAATTAAAAGCGGCAGGACAACCCCCGACAACCGGCGAAACATCAGGAACAGGCATAAGCCAATGGTAATGACGGCCAGTATGATAAAAAGCTGCATGTCCTTTTTCATCGAGACTTTAACCATAGTTGTTACGACAGGCGAACCGGCTAAGTAAAGCCGGAAATCATCTGCCTGATAGCGATTCACGATCTTGCTGACGGCCATGACGACGGCGGTGTTTTCTTTTTCAGTCAAAAAAGCGGGTTCATCTTCTTGTTTATTTATAGAAGGCTTTTCAGCGTCATCAAAACCTAACGTGACGTCCAGGTCACTGTCTTGGTCGGAAAAACTGTTTGTCTGTATGATGATGGTAGTGAATCTACCGTCCTCGGAGATAATGCGATTGAGATAAAGAGCGTTGGACATCACCCGCTTTTTCAGGACCATCAGATCATCTTTGTTTCGAGGCCATTTTTCCAGCAGGTCCTCTACGATTAACAGCTCTCCCTCTCCCCGGGTATTTCGGGCATTGACAAGACTGGTGATCTCATTCACATGGGGAACGTTTACTTCAATGTCTTCATGCAGGGCCTTAAGCTTTTTGAGAAATTTCAGGTCAAAGACATCGGGCGGCTGGATGGCGATTATGATCAATTCATCGCGGCCGAACTGATCGCGGAAACTGTTATATGCAAGTAAAATGGGGTCATCAGAGCGTAGAAAACTCTCGTTGGATGTTGCCATGGTGAGCCTCGGCATTTGTAAGGCAAGGACTGCTGAAACCGAAAGCATGAATAAAAGAGCCGCCCACCGCCACTTATAGACCAGATGGCCAAAAGTCTCAAAACCTCTCTCAACTTTTTTTCTGAATTCCGACATACCTGTTTCTTCCTTGCTGGGTGACTTTGAATTTATCCGCAATATCCTTTATGCCGCTACTTTGTTCAACTCATCCTTGATGGTTTCGTAAAAAGTCCGAAATAGACGGTTTCGTAAAAAGTTCAAATTCAAGGCGTGCAAATTTCGTAATCATGAAGCGTACTTAAAGTACGTTGAATGATTGCGAAATGCAGCACAACGCAGAAGTTGGACTTTTTACGAAACCGTCATCCTTATCAATAAAACATATGGGGCATTGCCAGTCAATGGGCATAGAATAATAGGGATATGTGAATAAAGATGGGCAACGTAAAGTATAATTAAGAAAGATGTATTGACAGATATAGTCTATATGACTATTATGACCATATAGACTATTTTTTATGGAGGTAACAATGAAAAAAGAATTGACCCTTACCGAGGCCAAAGCAAAATTTTCAGAAATCATTAATCGAATTATATATAAAAAAGAGAGGTTTATCGTCACAAAAAAGGGAAAAAGAGTGGCCATGGTTATTCCATTGGCTGATATCGATATCAATGCCGAAGGTCTGATTAAAGCGCGTGGTGCATTACCCGACATGGATGGCCAACTTGATGAGATGGTAGATTCCATATATGAGGCCAGAAAAAAAGAAACAAAAAGAGAGGTTAAACTCTGATGTATCTCTTTGACACCGACATCCTGAGTAATATTATCAAACAGAAACCATCCGAAATACTGATTCAAAAATTGCTGGATACTCCAAAAGAACTTCAGTTTACCAGTGCCATTAACATCGGTGAAATTTATTATGGTGCAAACCGTTCTTTGCGAAAAGACCGGATATTAAACGCATTTGATATGTATGTTTTTCCGAATATTAATGTCCTGCCATTTGATGAAGACTGTGGAAGGGTATTTGGCGAACTTAAAGCAGATCTTGAAAAAAACGGCACAGGATGCAGTGAACCGGATTTAAGGATTGCATCAATTACTATTCAAAATAATTTAACTCTTGTAACCGGAAACATAAGGCATTTTAAAAATATTCCCGGATTAATGATTGAAAACTGGATTAATCATTAAATCGGCACGAAATAAACCCCGGCGTTGCATAAAATTTGAGTTCAAAACGCTTTAGATTGGAAAGACTAGTCTTCTTCATCTTTGTATTCCTCATCAAAGAACGCCTCAGACATGGCCATGGCGTCGTAAGCCGCCTCGGCGATGTCTTCGTCCCTGGATTCGATCAGATCCTGCAGGATTTCGGCCGTCTCTATCGGACGGATGATTGCGACAGCTTCGATGGCGGCCAGAAGCAGGTATTTGTCCGTCTCTTTCGTATTGATCAGACCTTTAATATGTGACCAGGCGGCATCCACTTCCCAGTTTCCCGCGGCGCAAACCGCCTGGTAGTGAATGTCTGAGTTTTTGGATTCCAGTGCTTCGAGAATCTGATCATCAAATCCCCGAACAAAACGCATACAGAAGACGGCGGTGAGTCTCCAGGATTCGTCGCCGCTGGAATATATCTTATAAATTGCATCCGGGTGCCAGTCCTGCGAAGCACGTACCGATGCCTCGAGGATCCGCCGCCGCACTTTTTTCGGTATAGTGGTATCCGGATAGAGTTTACAAAGCGACTCCTGGATTTCATGAAATTTGTTTTCGGAAATAGATACGTCCTCGGTATCCGCAAATCCGTCTATATCAGAGTATTCAAGGGCTGGTCCCATAGAAATCGCTGCCCTTGCACGTAGACTTTCTGAGTTCCTGCCCTCGCTTACAATCGCAAGCAGTTCATCTGCGAGTTCGTCGTTGATGACCGTGCAGTCACCGGCCAACTCAACGGCAAGCAGACGATCGGGTTCATCGGTCTGGTCATTGCGAAGAACCCCTAATATTATATTATCGGCATCTTCCGGCCACTCCCATGCCGGAGTGTCTTCAAGCATCTTCAGATCCATGCAGTACCCCCCCTTTTTTGGTTCATCGTATTTCCTTCTAAATCCTTTGATGCCCTTTTCTTAGAATGATCATTTAAAAAAGTCAATCCCTTACTACGATCCGCAGCAATTCTTGGTGAACGATCTATAAATAAGCAAACGCACTCCGTAACGTCATTCCCGTGGAAACGGGAATCCAGTAATAGCAGGCAATTTCCCTGCCTTCGTTATAACTATGGCAGACAGGCTGGATAGCGCTAAAGCTTCACTGCGTGCCCCGGCTCTCCTCTCCGCGGAGCTTGTGCCGGACCTGATCCGGTATCCGGAATGACACTATTTTAGATTTTACGAAACCGTCATTATTTGGGTTGTATGAACTGAGTATGAGTAATAGAGCTGTACATTTGTTTGGGAGTAAAATCAATCCGGGGAACCACTCTTTCTGGAGGGGGTAGAACTACTTAGATTTATATGTTATTTTTCATGGCCATCGATTTGATTTGGCCATAGAATTGTTCTTAAAGTATAGTTTGTCTGGTACTTTATCTCATCTTTTAATATCGTGGTATCCAACGGCTAATCCTTCCGCAGTCTCCATGCCGATACCTCTACCGCTTATTTCTCCGTTATTAATCCACGACAGCTGGTAATAATCTCCATCTTTTTGGATGTCCAATTCTCGGTCAGCCTGTAAATTACCTCTCTCATCAAAGTACCGGATGTGATACCGCCCTTTAAAACCTTCTGGTGGGCCTCCAGTCGCAATACCAGTGCCATTCCCATAATCTGAATGGCACCATCTAGCATTTAATGTTCCTGGCTCTTCACCTTTCTTATACAAAACAAATCCAATATTAGCCATGGTAATTCCTTTTGACTTGAGAATTATGGACAACCGCCAAACTGAGGCCGAAAGATCAAGTGGCACATTACCAAATAAAGTCTCAATTATTCAAAAACCGTGTAAAATTGGGAACGGCTAACTACTTGCGGACCTAACCAGTGTGTTATGTCTCCCATTCTTCACGAGAAGGATTCCATAACGTATCGAATCATAATACTTCAATTGCCATAGTCTACATTTTCGTAATCTTGCCTCTTGTTTCATTCCAAGCTTCTCTGCGCATTTAAGCATTCGTATGTTTCCAGACCATGTTGTTAAACCGACTCTTACAAGAAGAGGCATTACTTTAAATAGGTGGTTAATCCAGATCTTGAGTGTTTCTAAACCATAACCCTTTGACCAATATTGCTCATCATATATTGAGATTCCTATTTCAAGCCAGTTTGATGCCTTATGCTCCCAATAGTAGCCAACCGTACCAATGAGGTCTTTTGATACCCAAATTCCAAGTTTTGCAATTGAGTCATAACTATCAGGTGTATGAATACTTTTCCTGTATTCTTCCAGTGTCTTTTTATTCAGTGGAAAATACGGGGCATCCCATTTTTTCCATTCAGTATTTTCTGTTCCATAAATCAATTTCCAGATAACTGGAATATCATCATCTTCTATGGACTTGAGGATTACTCTTTCACCTATTATTTTAACGGTCATTATTGATGGTCTCGTAAAAAGTCCGAATGAGACGGTTTCGTAAAGAGTTCAAATTCAAGGCGTGCAATTTTTGTAATGATGAAGCGTACTTATCGGACCCGCCCTGTTAAAACTGTTTTTTTATTTAACAGGGGAGTTGAATCATTGCAAAATGCAGCACAACGCAGAAGTTGGACTTTTTACGAAACCGTCATTATTTAGTACCTTACGAGCGTAACGCCCGCTTCACCGGCCGGCGGCGAAAATCAGGGGCTTGTATTTATGGTGTATTCTTTGGCTCATTGAAGATTTTGAAAAATCACTCGGTACCGCCGGTTAGCGTCAAAGCGACTGTTGCGACCAATATTTCTCCATTAAATTGTCTCATTACCGATGACGTTACCCTCTGAATCAGTCTTTAACAGTCCCTTGCTTGTGTCCAACATCACAAGTTCATTTCCCCAAGGATCGTTCACTATCCTTAAAGGTTATGCAACATCTGTTTCATCTTTTAAAAGAGACCTAACTTTCAGCCCTATAGCAATGGGATCAGCCTTCTTTTCGATACATACAGAAACATGACCCCATGATACGGGCAAAACAAACTGAAAAAAATTTCCATATTTTATCAATAAGTAATCCAAACCTCCGCAATCGATATTTCCGCGTTGCGAAGCGGCTTTAAGCAGGGTTGGATTCACCAGTAGCTCTTCATAACGATCAGATTCTGAACTGCTTGCACTTTGTGTGCTGTCCTTAGATTTAGTTTCAAGCTGACCATCTTGATATATAGCGACATATCGTACATCATCTGAAATTGAAAAAATCTCATCAATCATTTAGATATTCCTTTTCTTTGCATAACATATATTATTAAATAGTTATCTCGTGATCTTAAGAAGATCGAAGATAGCGAGAAAATGTAATATCCGTGAACAATTAAAAATTAAAATTAACCTTCAGCCGTTTCACACCTATCATATATTTCAAAATTATCAACACTGATGGTCTCGTAAAAAGTCCGAATTAGACGGTTTCGTAAAGAGTTCAAATTCAAGGCGTGCAATATTTGTAATGATGAAGCGTACTTATCGGACCCGCCCTGTTAAAACTGTTTTTTTATTTAACAGGGGAGTTGAATCATTGCAAAATGCAGCACAACGCAGAAGTTGGACTTTTTACGAAACCGTCAATATTAAATGACAGAATCTCACCATCATCCGGAATGATTAAATTGCCGGGCGATCCCAGTACGGATAATGCATGTTTATAGAGGTCATCGCGGGTGACCGTACCATGATCCAACGCTTCCATATGAACGGCCACCACCTTGGCTTTGGGGGCGAGTTTGCAGACCGAAACGGTCTGTTCAGCATCCATGACAATTGGGCCGCTGTCTCCGAGTATGGCACCGCTGGAATGGGTGAGGATAATGTCGGGTTGAAATATATGAATGACTTCTTCAACATCTCGGGTTAACACGGAATCGCCAATCCAATAGACAACCGGTTCATCTTTTGCCTGCAAAACAAACCCGGACACCGGTGCCAGATCTTCGGCCCATTTACCCTGGCCATGACTTCCCGGGGTCCGTGTAATTTCAATACTGTTCCACGACATGTTCTTGTCGATTGGCATTATATTCTGAAATCCTTTATCCATTAGCCTCTGTTGATCCTGGGGCTGACAAATAAGCGGTAGGGTTTTGGAAAGCAGTTTCTCGGCTGTTTGATCAAAGTGATCCTGATGTAAATGGGAAGCAAGTATCGCGTCCAACCCGGTTACCACCTCTTCTGCCGGGACAGGCAGTTCCACTGTCGGATTTTTTGATTTACCCCCAAACGATTCAATGGTGTGTTTATTGCCGAGAACCGGATCAGTCAGTAAAGTGAATCCGGTATATTTTATTTTCATGGTGGCGTTACGGATGAGCTGTAATTTCATAATAATTTTCCCCCGAATTAGACGGTTTCGTAAAAAGTACAAATTCAAGGCGTGCAAATTTCGTAATTATGAGGCGTACTTATCGGACCCGCCCTGTTAAATCTGTCATTTATTTTATCAAATAAAACCTGGTCCTTTGGGCCAGGTCAGAGATAAATGGCTCTGCCATAAGAAATAAATCAAAGTGACTAAAGTGAGCTAAAGTGCACTAAAGTTCCGTCGCCGCTAAAGCTATGCGGACAGTTCCC
>JAUVGT010000429.1 GCA_030593645.1 Deltaproteobacteria bacterium | reverse complement strand
AAAAAGTCCGAATTAGACGGTTTCGTAAAAAGTTCAAATTCAAGGCGTGCAAATTTTGTAATCATGAAGCGTACTTATCGTACGTTGAATGATTGCGAAATGCAGCACAACGCAGAAGTTGGACTTTTTACGAAACCGTCAACTATTACTGGTAGAATGCAGATGATATTTCTATACTATAACTCGACATAGGTATCCGTTGGAGGCCATATGAAAGCGCTGCAGTTCAGTATTAACGTTCCAAAATTTATTGCCGCAAAAAGTCTGGCGGCTGTTCTCGGCAGGCGTGTTTTTTACAAGGGGCCGGTGAAAACAATACGGATCGCTGATATCCCGGAACCAGCTCTTCCGACACCAGACTGGGTAAAAGTAAAAACAATTTACTGTGGTTTCTGCGGCAGTGATCTGAACCTGATCCAGCTGCACGATTCTCCCACCGCTTCCCCGTTTACATCATTTCCCTGCGTAATCGGCCATGAAATCGTTGGTAAAATTATTGAAACCGGTTCAAATGTGGACGGATTTATAACCGGTGATATCGTGACGATCAACCCGGTCCTGGCTTGTGAGGCTCGTGAAATAACACCGGTTTGCAGACCATGCAGTTCCGGAAGATCAAGCAATTGTGAAAACTTCGCGGAAGGGGCCCTGCCGCCGGGTATGTTTACTGGTATCAACAGCGGTGTTAACGGAGGATTTGCTCCATATCTGGTGGCTCACAAAATACAGCTTTACAGGGTCCCGGAAACTGTCAGTCTTGAGGCCGCGGTTATGACTGAACCCGTTGCAGTCGCTCTGCAAACCATATTTGACAATATGCCTGAAGCGGGTGACAAGACCCTGGTGATCGGTGGTGGTGTCATCGGGAATCTGATCGTCCAGTCGATACGGGCGCTTATGCCGGAATGCCGAATATCTGTCATTGAACCGTCATCAATTGCCGGGGAATTCGCTGTTAAAGCAGGGGCGGATGAAATAATACCATCGAAAGATATTTTCGAAGAGACCGTCACGATTACCGGCGCGAAATTCTATAAGCCTTTGCTCGGAATGGAGATACCCATGGGCGGCTTTAACCGGATTTATGATACTGTCGGACATTCTTCAACATTGAATTTGGGTTTGCGATTGTTGACAGCCATGGGGACGATGAGTGTTGTGGGTATCGGGGGGGATGTTAGGATTGACCTGACACCGCTCTGGCTGAAGCTTCAGAAGATTCAGGGCGTTTACGCATACGGTATAGTCAATTATGATGGAGACTATCGCCATGTGTTTGATATTGCGCTGGAGATGATGGCACGGTCTGATATCCGGGCCGATATCCTGGTGACACATAAATTTGACATCGAAGAATATTGCCGGATGATCGAGGTGAATATGAATAAGGAGAAGTATCGGGCGGTTAAAACGATAGTGACATTTGGGGAATGAAGGCTTAGGAGTTCAAGGATCCAGGTGAGTATAGCTGATCGTCGAACATCGAACGTCCAATTTCTAAGGGAGAAATCCATGAGATTTACCATACTGCTTTTTGCTTTGTATTGCATACTTAAAATCAAATCCTTTACTCACAAAGCCTATAAAAATTATATCAGTAAAATGACTGTAAAAATTCTCATCAGAACAGAAGATGGGAAAAAGGCGCGCTTGTTTATATTTGATAAAGGTAAACTGGCTACGGTTACAGGTGATCAGAAAGACTTTGATACAGCGCTTGTATGGAAGGATGCGGCAACCGGTTTTTCAGTGATGACCAGTAAAAGAGCGGATGCATCCTTTAACGCGGCAGCAGAAGGGAAATTGAAGGTCATGGGGATGAGCGTTTATGCCCAGTGGTTTGAAGATGGTATTAAAATTGTGATGTAATGAAAAACTTCTCAAAAAGAATATACAATTAGGGGGATACCATGGCAAAGATTGCAGGGGGACATCTTGTAGCAAAATATATGAAAACTGTTGAAAATGTAAAAATGGTATTTACGCTGTCCGGGGGACATATTGAAAGCATTTTAGACGGTTTGACCGAGTACGATATTAAAACCATAGATGTCCGTCATGAACAGGCTGCGGCAATGATGGCTCATGCCTGGTCAATCTATACCGGAGAACCCGGTGTATGCCTGGTCACGGCAGGACCCGGTTTTACAAATAGCCTGACCGGAATTGTAAACGCGTATCTCGATAACGCGCCGCTTGTGGTGCTTTGCGGCAGGCATCCCCTGAGAGATGATCTGACGGGCGCACTTCAGGAAATGAATCAGATCGATATGATTAAGCCGGTTACAAAATGGAACGCCACCTGTTATGAAACCAAACGGATTCCTGAATATATGTCCATCGCGTTCAGGCAGGCGACCATGGGACGACCGGGGCCTGTATTTTTGGAACTGCCGCCGGATATCCTGTTTGTCAAAGTGGATGAAGATAAGGTGGATATTCCGAAGAGAAGAATTCATAAGTCATCAGTACATCCTGAGGAATCGGAACTTCAGGAAGCTGCAGGGATCATCAACGGCGCAAAAAAGCCATTGTTTCTCGGGGGCAGTGGTATCGGTATGAGCGGCTGCGAAGGTGCGGTCAAAACATTTTTAGAAAAAACAGGTATACCTTTTGCCTTAATGAACAACGGCAGGGGTGTCTTACCCGATAATCATTCATTGTGTATCAACGACGGAGGATTTACCGGCATCATGACTGGACTGCCTCAGGCAGATGTCGTTGTTGCGGCAGGCATCCGATTTAACTGGGTATTGCAATCCGGGCAGTTATTTCCCAATGCCAGGGTAATCCGTATCGATATAGATCCCCACGAGATAGACCGGAATCGGTCGCCAGACGTAGGCCTGGTGGGTGATAGCAGTTATATTCTCGATCGGCTTATACCAATGGTTGAAAAGCGTAATCACGGAGAGTGGGAAACCAGGCTCAGGAATGCCTATAACGCTTTTATGACAACCGAGCTGGAACAGCGGGAGATTTCTTCTGATCCGATCCATCCGAATCGGCTGGTGGCACAGATCATGGAAGTTTTTGGTGAAGATGCCTACTATGTCGCGGACGGCGGGGATACCAGTTATTATGGTCTTGCCGGGTTCAGGTCGATTCATAAAGCAGGCGTCATGATACCGGCCGGGGCTCTTTTGGGATGTCTGGGAACAGGGCTTCCATTTGCCATGGCGGCCAAACTGGCGAATCCCGATAAACATGTGATTGTGTTAAACGGCGATGGATCATTCGGGTTTAACAGCATGGAGTTTGACACCATGGTCAGACATCATATCCCGGTGATTTGCATTGTAAACAATGATTGCGCGTGGGGTATGATCAAGCATTCGCAAAAGATGAGTATCGGTGAGGAAAGGTGTACCTGTGCGGAACTCGGGTTGCGGCATTATGAAAAGATGGTTGAAGGATTGGGCGGTTATGGCGAAATGGTGACCGAAGATAAAGATATCATCCCGGCTATCAAACGGGCGATTGATTCCGGTAAACCGGCCTGCATTAATGTGGTTACTGACAATACCGTGACAAGCCCTGCAACGGTGATTTTTTACCAGAATCTTTCCAATTTTGAAACCATTTTTTGAGCATATAACAAAGGTGATGGTCTCGTAAAAAGTCCGAATTAGACGGTTTCGTAAAAAGTTCAAATTCAAGGCGTGCAAATTTTGTAATCATGAAGCGTACTTATCGGACCCGCCCTGTTAAA
>JAUVGT010000439.1 GCA_030593645.1 Deltaproteobacteria bacterium | reverse complement strand
AAATGCCTAAAGTTAATGAATCCTGTCTGTTTTTATTTAAAAGATGGAGCTTATAGCGACTCCGGCTTGTCCACCTTAGCCTTGGCGACGGCGGGAACTGTCCGCATAGCTTTAGCGGCGACGGAACTTTAGGCACTTTAGTCACTTTGTATTATTTCTTATGGCAGAGCCATTTATCTCTGACCTGGCCCAAAGGACCAGGTTTTATTTGATGAAATAAACCCTGTAAAAGGTTTTGAAACCACTTCTAACAGAGGTATCCATTGATTTCAAGCGGGTTTATTCCCGATCAGCAATTACCGGTGGAATAGATACTGAATATTTGACGGTTTCGTAAAAAGTCCGAATGAGACGGTTTCGTAATCCGCCGTAGGCGGACCAAATTCAAGGCGTGCAACTTTCGTAATCATGAAGCGTACTTATAGTACGTTGAATGATTGCGAAATGCAGCACAACGCAGAAGTTGGACTTTTTACGAAACCGTCAATATTTAACTTGCACAGATATTACACAAAGAATATAATTAAAGTTGAATCTTTTAATTCCAATTGCCAATCAATATAACCAAGGTGTTCAGCTTGGATAATAAACGCACAATCCTGGTTGTAGATGATGATGTGAGTATTCTTAATCTCTTCCAGCTTTCCCTGAAAAAATATAATTTCGCGGTTATTACTGGAAAAAACGGTAAAGAAGCGATTGAACTGGTGAAAAAAAGACGCCCGGACCTGGTTTTGATGGATATCAATATGCCTGAGATGGATGGTCTTACCGCATGCAAACATATTAAAAAGAATCAGAACAGATTTAATTTTATACCAATTATTTTAATCACCGGCAAAGGCAACATAAATGATAAATTAAGGGGTTTGAACAGCGGAGCTGATGATTACCTCACCAAACCTTGTGAAATTAAGGAACTGATTGCCAGGGTAAGATCAATGCTTCGTATAAAACAGCTGACCGAACAGCTTCAGAAAACCCGTGAGGAGCTCATTGAGGCAAAGCTGGTTGCCGCGGTTGCTGCTACCGCTGTGACCGTAAATCATGAAATCAATACGCCGTTGACCCGGATACTGGTAAATACTGAAACGATCTGCTCCCTGCTCCCCAAGTCTGATATGCCGAAATATAAAAAATTTCTTGATGACATTTCCAATGCCGCCAGGCAGATCAGCAGTATGACAAAAAAACTCGCAAAACTTTCAAAACCGAACTTTGTAAACTATCTTCAGGGAACCTCCATGCTGTCCCTGGATACCGATGAAACAGATAAGAAACCAAAAAAAAAATAACGCAGAGCGTTCCCGCATTCGGCGTTCGACGTTGGATAGGTCTTCGCCAAAAGCTACGCCCTGACAAGCATTCATGTTTTCTTAGATCACCCCCACTTCTGATTTTTTTACCCACCCGATTTTTCCATCAGAAAAGGTGATCTTAAAAAATCCTTCATTTTCATCTTCGATATTCACTTTTGTCCCGGCATGCAATACAAAAAGCTCTGTGGCATCTTCAGATAATCCCGAACGGACGGATATTTTTTCAGGTAGAACAATGGCATGCCGGATATAGTTCGCTTCATAATACCCATACAATGCGGTGAGCATAAAGATAACTGAAGCCACCAGGATCGGGTAAAAAATAGAACTTGCGGAGAACCCAATTTTCTTTTTAGATTTTAAAAACCTTAAGAGCAGAATGACCCAGAATAATACATTCAAAACAACAGCTGTCCACCTGATAACAGAAGGGCTCAAAACATGCTTCCAGAAAAATACAACACGAAAAACGTTAATCCCCTGTTCCTCCTGTTCGTCTTTTGTAAAAGAAAGAGCGTATTTGTGATTAAATTTTATGTCCGGATCATTCGGATTTAATTTTAAAGCCCGTTCATACCATAAAATCGCCGGGCCCCATTCATCCCGTTTTAAACAGGCATTCCCGATATTATAAAATAGCAGGCTGTTCCGAACTCCTTTCTCAGCGATTTTATTAAATTCTGAAAAAGCGGAATTGAAATCCCCATGATCATAACTGTTGACACCATCGAGAAACGCCCGGGTTAATTCAGTGGCGCCGGTATGAACAGGGATGATAAATATCATCAAAAAGATCACGGCTGTACAGAATTTAAAAATCACTTTTAGGACATCCATCATAATATTTCCGTGTTGAGATGCTTCACCCTGGAAATCAGATCGCTTCTTATCTCACTGTTTATTGATGCCCCGCTGTATTTAATTGTTTCTATTTTTTCAAGAAGCATCGCCGATTCCCTGGCCATTTCTTCACTGCAGCCGCTGGATATCAGGATTTTTTCCGCTTCAGCGGACGTGAGGGACTCTCCCGCAACACCGGCTTTTGAAAGGATCGCGGAGATGACAGACCTGTATAAGTGCAGCAGGAACAATTCATCCGGTACACCCGGTTCCAGAGATTTTTTCAGCAGTTCCCCCGCCCTTTCCGCCATTAAGGAAGAAGCGTCTACATCTCTTATCTTGTAAGAAACGATCATTCGAGTGAAAATATATAACACACATGGAGCCAGCAGAAATACGGCAAACCAGATAAGAGAAAAATCTTTACGGTCTTCCAGCGCTTTGAGATCATTTTTTAGAGGCAATATATCTCGTCCGGTGAATTTTACTTTTTTCTTCTGATATCCCGGCAAATCATCCGCCGCCGGTGAAGCCGTATGAACTTTGAACTTTTCCTGATCCTGCTCATCTGAAGGCGTCACTTTCAGAAAAAGGGGCGCGGTTTGTTTTATCCTGTATTGATTTGATTGTATGTCAAAATAATTCAGAGCCATAGCCGGGAATTGATAGGCACCCTCTTTCATCGCGACCAGCGCCAGCCGAAAAACCTTTTGGCCGCTAAATCCGTCCCGCTTGAGACTGATGGCTTCCTCCGGCTTGTCCTCATATATTTTAAATGATTTCGAAACCGCTAGCTCCGGCCGGACAGCATCCATAAGATTACCCTTGCCTTGAATAATAATGGAAAGTGTTGTGGAATCGCCGATCTTAATTTCTTTGCTTTGGAGTTCAGCCCGGATACTAAATTCCCCAACCAAACCGGAAAACTTTTTATCCCCTTTATATTCCGGTAATTGCCTGACATCGATCCGCACAGGTTCAGTCTGTATCACCTCCGGTTTAAGTTTTGTCCGGTTAAAAAAAGATCCGAATGGAGATCTTCGATTTGGTCTGCTTGAAATAACCAGTGAATAGTGAACAACTGC